>JAZDDC010000116.1:0-2333 GCA_036679565.1 Gemmatimonadota bacterium | reverse complement strand
AACTGTAGGAGACTCGGACTGGTAATCAGCGCGGTGGTGAAAAATGTTGCGACGCCCGCTACGAGGCCAACCAGCGCGCCGGGGACGGCTTTGATATACCGCGGCGCGATCACCGTGGCGAGGATTGTGACCGTACCTGCTAGAATGGTTTCGAATCGGAAACCCGCACCGCCCGAAACGATTGTGGTAATTTCAACGGCTTTATCGACACCGATGAAGGGTCGCACCTGCGCCATGAATATGATGACGCCGATTCCGTTCATGAACCCCGCCACAACAGGGTAGGGAATATACTTGATGAGCTTTCCACCACCGACAAGCCCGAGCGTCAGCTGAAAGATACCGCCCAGGAAAATTGTAACCGCCACGATGAGCAGAATGGCCTCGTGCGGTGTTGCACCGATGCCCTCAAGTCTGGGATCGTGCATGGCCTTGAGGATGACAGAAGTCACCACAACGGCCATTGGGGCAGTTGGCCCCGAAATCTGAGCCGGTGTTCCGCCGAATAGGCTTGCCAATGCGCCGGCGACGATCGAGCCGTACAACCCGGCGAGCGCACCCTGGGGGATGAATTCGGGGCCAAGTGGCGCGAATGCCGCCACGCCAAAGGCGATAGCGAGAGGCATTGCCACGACCGATGTGGTCAAGCCGCCCAAGGCGTCGTGCTTTACATTGGAAAACAGGTTCATTTACCGGTGCTGATGGCTCGTGATGCGAGGGTTGTCAAACGGCAAGTTTTGGTCGTCGGTCGAATCGATCCGCAACACGCAACGAATGTGCCCGCGAATGTCGATTGGCGGGAACGTTGCTGAAATCGGGTGTTCCCGGAGGTATGTATGTTAGCAAAACTACTCATAGTTTTCCCACTGATCGTTGCGCCGTTGCGGGCGCAAACCCCCAGTCAGTCATTTGAAAACTTCGATGGTTACGTTGCGCAAAGTGTCCGAGACTGGCGTGTTCCGGGCCTGGCAATCGCGGTGGTGAAGGACAACCGTGTGGTGTTCGCCAAGGGCTATGGTGTCCGTCAGGTCGGCACTTCCGATCTCGTGACGGAAAACACTCTCTTCGCTAATGCGTCTACCACCAAAGCCTTCGTCACGATGGCCGCCGCCATGCTGGTCGACCAAAACAGGCTCGACTGGGACGATCCGGTGATCAAACATCTTCCGACATTTCGTGTTGGGGATGGAAGCGCAACGGAAAATCTCACCGTCCGCCACCTCTTCAGTCACAGAACGGGCTTCGGTGATCCGTCTTACCTGTGGTACGGCATCCCGAACCAGCTTGATACCATGCTCGGGCGGTTGCGGTATACGAGACGTGCTTCGGGGTGGACGACGGGTTACGCGTACAACAACGTCACCTTTTCCGCGGGTGGCGCCGTCATTGCCACCGTGACCGGCGAAGATTGGGAAAATGCAGTTCGCGATCACATCCTCACACCCTTGGGCATGCACCGAACGGTCACAAATACGGATCATGCCGAAGAAGACGACGACATCGCCATGCCACACGACATCCTGGCCGATTCGGTCCGGGTCATAGAACGATACCGAACGGACAATATTGGCGCGGCCGGTGCCATGTACTCCAGTGTGTGGGAGATGACGAATTGGCTACGGTTCCTCCTGGACTCTGGTCGTGTTCGTGGCGAACGGCTCATCGGTACGGACACGTTCGGCGAATTGTTCGAGCCACAGGTGCTGATCGATCCCGATGATTTCTATCCGACAACGATCCGGACCAAACCGAATTTCACGGCCTACGGTCTTGGGTGGTTTTTGCAGGACTACCGCGGCGAAAAGGTCGCGTTTCATACTGGCAGCATCGATGGAATGGTTGCGATTGTTGGATTGATCCCATCCAAACGGTTGGGAGTCGTAGTGTTCGCAAACCTCGACCATGCCGAAGTCAGACATGCGCTGATGTTGCGGATTTTTGATATGTACCTAGGTTCGCCGGTCAGGGATTGGAATGCTGAGTTGCTGACACTTTACGATTCCCTGGCAGGTCCGGGTCGGGAAGCCGCGCTGCGTTTCGCGGCTGCTCGAGACGAGGACGCGGGTCCGTCACATGCACTTGAGAGTTACGTTGGCGAGTACCGGCACCGGTTGTACGGAACTGCTCGTGTAAGCATGCGCAATGGGTCACTCATTCTGTCGCGCTCACATTTCTTGGTCGCAGACCTGAATCATTGGCATTACGACGTGTTTCGTGCCGAATGGCACCGACCGTGGATCACGTCGCGAACTGTTTCGTTTGACCTGAACCGCAACGGTAACGTCAGCGGCTTGGAGATCGACGGATTCCGGTTGGAGAAACGTGAGTGATTG
>JAZDDC010000115.1:0-3021 GCA_036679565.1 Gemmatimonadota bacterium | reverse complement strand
AACCGTTTGGATCAACGAATCACACCCCGCTTACCAACGCTCAATCGCGACGCGGGCGGCGCCGTATCACATTGCGCTGTCCACCGCGATGGCATTGTCGCGTCTCGCAGTTGAACCAGCGCAAGAACACGATTTCATCACCGCTTTTCTGGCGTGTTGGGGGACGGAGAAAAAACTCCGACGCTAATCGCGCGGTTGGAAATGCCGGGACGGATAGTAAACGGTGCAGGCAATGCGGCCTCGTCGTCGCGGCGGCACCGTACATTCCGTGGAAGATTGAAGGTCCGAACCCGTAGTGTCTGGGTGTAGTCTCTATTTGTCGATGGGGAGGGAAACGTGAAGCGAGTTTTTCTCGATCATTGTCGCTACGGTGTCGTCATGGCGACGCGCACGAAAGACAAGGCGCTTCGCATTATTGATGGGCGGCCGCACGGCCACGCGGTGCATTGGGAGTTCGGGGACAATCTGATCCTCAACCGTCTCGTCAATGATGTTGATATCGTCGTCAGCATGATCCCACCGACGTTGCACATCCCGGTCGCCGAAGCGTGCCTGCGGCATGGCCGGAACCTGGTGACCACCTCGTACATCAGCCCGCAGATGATGGAGCTTCATCCGCAGGCACTAGAACGCGACGTGCTGTTGTTGAACGAGTGCGGTGAAGATCCAGGTCTCGATCACATGAGTTCAAAACGTATGATTGATCACGCGCATAAAGAAGGAGGACGCGTCGAGAGCTTGATCTCGTTTGGTGCGGGCCTGCCGTCCTTCGAAGCGAACCGCAATCCGTTCGGATACAAGTTCAGCTGGAGTCCAAAAGGCGTTCTGCTCGCAGCGAATTCGCCGGCGGCCTACCTGCGTCGTGGCGAGCGGGTGGTTGTTGCCAGCGAAGACCTCATGGCCCGTCACTGGTTCGTCGACATCGCTGATGTCGGAACGTTCGAGACATACCCCAACCGTGACAGCACACGCTACAAGGACGCGTTCGAACTCGACGACGAGGCCACGCTCTTCCGCGGGATCCTCCGTTTTCCGGGGTGGTGCAACACGCTGCATGCCCTGAAGGGACTTGGTCTACTGGACGACAGTAAGAAGCACGACCTGACCCACGCGACCTACACGGGACTTCTTGCATCCCAGGCAGGGCTGGAGGAGCGGGACGACATGCGCCGCGTCGTGTGTGAGGCGCTCGGTCTCGAGGAGCGCAATGACATCATCAAGCGTATGAAATGGCTCGGCCTTTTCGATAAACGCACGATCCCGCTGTCGGAGGGGAGCGCCGCCGATGTGTTGACGCACCTCATGCTGCGCAAGCTGTCATACGAGAAAGGGGAGCGCGACATGGTAATCATCCACGACGAAATCGTCGTGGAGAAGGACGGTCATCGCGAAAAACGTACATCGACGATGATCACGGAGGGAACGCCGTTTGGAGATACCGCCATGTCACGAGCGGTCGCGCTGCCCGCAGCAATTGCAACGCGGTTGATCCTCGAAGGCAAGGTTGCCGCGCGTGGAGTGCAGTTGCCTACCTTACGGGAGTTGTACAAGCCCATTCTCGAAGAACTCCCGCTGTGGGATATCGATTTTGAACACCGGACGTCTACGTTAGATCCGAAGGAGCTTCGGGAGTAGTGCGCGATAGGCAGTTGACTGACCGACTGCTTCTGCAAACGAGCTAGCAGTTGAATCCGAGAATCCAATGGCGAAGGCATTCAGTTCGACCGGTGACTTCAAGTTTCGCGAGCGGTCGCGGAAACGGTCCCCAAGAGTTTGCTAACAAGTGGGGACTGATCGGCATGACACTGGTTGAAGAATCGACAGAACACCAACCTCAATCACGGCTATCCCTGATGACCGGCTTGCCGATCCCTTACGTCCTGCTAAGTTTTTTCAGCACTTATTCGGGAGTCAGCTTTGAAATATCGTAATCCATCGCTCATCGCCCTTGCGGCCGCGAGCGTTCTTTTCGTGCAACAGCCTGCAACGGCGCAGACCACCTTTACGGGGACGATTCAAATCACAACATACTCGCTTGACCAGCGGGCCCTCATCGAAGCCATCGAGAATGACGTGAAGAGTGTCATGGACTGGTCGATCGAGAGAATTTCCGGTACCAACGGTGTCGAGCGGGAGTCATACACCGCAAAAGTGCGTGGTTCAATCGTCAAGATGCTGATGCCGGAAGGCGAAATGACGATGGACTACGCAAACCAGACATTCACGATGTACGACCCACGCCAAGACGTTTATGCAACGTGGACCGGGAATGAGCTTCGCCAACGCATCTCGGCGATGACAGGTGGCCAGCGTGGTGGACCACCGGGAGGAGCCGTCGCGGCTGCCTTGGAGCGAATGCGAGGTGGACCAGATCCGGAGGCCGAAGGACCGTATTCCTTAAATAAAAACGACGCCTGCGGGGAATGGTTCGGCGGGCACATGGGCTCGGTGGACCCAACTGACAATCCCATGGCGCAAGGTTGGCTTTTACATACCTGCGTATCCACCAGCAACAGAGAAGCCTGGGAGAGCATGAAGGCCATCGAGGCCCTCAGCGCGCAGTTCGATATGGACGAGCAAGACGCCGAAGATCAGATGGACGCTGCGTTTCTCAAGCGAGGTATGCCCACGATCACGAAACGCCTTAGGAAGGGCGGCGGCCTGTCACCGTCCATTGATTTCGAAGCGACTCATCTTGTCGTCAGCGAAGGCCCGGTCTCCGCGGCCGAAATGGCCGCGAAAGGGCGTGAGATTACGCTAGATGAGTTGATGCAGTTAATGATGACACGGGAGTAGCTGTGCAACGTTCAACGCCCAACTCTCAACTCTCAACATCAACACTCAGATATTGAAGACATCCGAATGCATCCGTTTGTCACGTGGGTATTGAGTGTGAAACGTTTAGCGTTGAACGTTGACTAACCTTCATGCCGGCCTGGCGAAGCGAAAGGCCAAAGATGTGCCGGTCGCCGCCTCCAAAGTGCAACACCAATCCTTAACTTGGGCGTACGCACGCGAGCC
>JAZDDC010000114.1:0-9692 GCA_036679565.1 Gemmatimonadota bacterium | reverse complement strand
GCAATATGTTTTTCGAGTTCACCACGAGCGACGGGTTCCAACTCACCGTCGATATACTCGGATAACAACTCTGTCTTACAATCCTCAATCATTCTACTCTACCGTCAAGATTTTAAGAAACGTCGTAACGTCATGCGTGCGCGATGGAGTTGCGCCTTCGACGTTCCAACTGTCACACCAAGCATGCCGGCAACTTCCCGGTGCTTGAAACCCTCAACATCATGCAATACAAACACCTGGCGAGCCCCCCTTGGGAGTTGTTCCACGGCCGCGTCGAAATCGACGTTGAATTCGGCATGGCCGGATGGTGCCCGTGCTGACTGCATTGGCTGCTCCCCATCGATAAACCGCGACCGCGACCGACCAGCCGCCTGACGATGACCCAACATCACATTGATTGCCAAGCGGTGCAGCCAAGTTCCAAACCGCGCATCACCACGGAACGTTCCGAGCTTTTCCCAAGCCCGCACGAACACGTCCTGCGCCAGCTCTTCGGCTTCATCGCGTCCAACCATCCGGCAGGCCAACCCATAAATTCGATCCACATGCCCGCGGTACAGGCGTTCGAATGCTTGCGCATCGCCACTTGCCGCGAGGGTCGCATCTATGGTATCGGCATCAGCCGAGGAAACGATCGACTCTTGCCCCAGTTCAGTCACCTTTTGCATGCGTTGTATTGGATGGTTGGATTTGGGATATGGTTGTCGGAGACTGGGAGCCGGGTTTGCTCATTTTCGGCTGCCTGCTACCCGCTGCTCCTAGTGTGAGTGAGTGGCGGATTCGTAGAAAGTCTTCGGGCAAAGGATCTCCTCAGTCATAGCCGGCGCCTCTAAGTAAGATAGCGGGCAGCGGGTAGCGGGCGGCCGGGGGCGTCAGCCCCCGATATAATCCATATACCAATCCAACATTCTTTCGCCAAAGACGAACGTTACGGCGGCAGCGACGGCCAGGAACACTCCAAAGGGTACCAGCAGCTCGGAAGCTGTTTGACCGCGCCTTTTGGCGATCAAGGATCGGATTCCTTGTACGGGAAGGAAAACGATGGTGCCGAGTAGGGCGCCTCCGAAGATAGTGAGGGGCACGCCTTGCCAACCGAGGAATGCGCCTACCATCGCCATCATCTTTATGTCCCCGCCACCCATCGCCTCTTTTTTGAAAAGACGCTCGCCCCCCGCGGCCACGGCATAGAGAAGTCCAAACCCTACCGCGGCGCCGATCGCGGCGCGCAAAACACCCGGAATGCCACCGAACGCCGCCAGGATGATGCCGACCCCTAGACCACCGAGCGTATACTCATCCGGAATCAGGTATGTGCGAGCGTCTGTGACAGCAATCCCAACGAGCATGGTGCCAAAGATCGCCGCCGTGATGGCGGTTAACGTTGGGCCATACCACCAGACCGCGGCCACCCACAGAAGGCCAACGGTCAACTCGACAAGTGGATACAAAAGAGAGACGGGTTCTTTGCAGTTGCGGCAACGACCCCGGAGTAACACCCATGACAACACGGGGATGTTATCGTACCAAGGGATTGTAGTTTTACACGCCGTACACCGCGAGCGTGGTGTCACGATCGATTCGTCGGCTGGGAGGCGAACGATACACACATTGAGGAAACTGCCGAACACCAAACCGGCCATCCCCACCACTAGCAGTAGTTCCACAGAAGCTGTCACCGGGTGGCCTCATAAAGAAGGATTGCGGCCGCGGCCGCGGCGTTAAGAGACTCCGCCTCCGGTTTGATACGAACACCAACCCGCCCAGCGGCAGCGTTTGCTATCTCTTGTCCAACTCCGGACCCTTCGTTTCCAATGACAATCCCCACGCGTTCGCGCAGTGTCGCTGAACGCGAATCAACACCATCGGCGGCAGCCACCCACAACGGTAGCGTTTGTTGCGATGACCATGCAACGACTCGATCCACGTCTGCGTTGATCACCGGGAAACGAAACGACGCGCCCAATGCACTACGAAGAAACTTAGGATGGGTTAGCTGGACGGTGCCCGGCAGTGTTATGACACCCGCCCCACCCAACGCAAAAGCCGTACGGACGATCGTGCCCACGTTGCCGGGATCTTGCAACGCATCCAAGATTACGACCGGACGACCTACCGCAACATCGATATCGTCCAACTGCCACATCCGTGGCTCAACAACGGCAATGATGCCTTGGGGTGCTTCCGTATCGGAGATTTCTACAATCGTCTCGTCAGGAACTTCTTCGATGGTAACCCGGTGGGTACGCAGCGAACCCAACAACCTGGTACCCCGTTCCGTCCGTCCCACGGTGGGGCTCACCGCCACACCCGTGAACGCAACCTTGGCGGCCAGGGCTTCCTCACACAGACGCACGCCCTCCAACACCGCAAGCGGTTGGCGGCGCCGTGCGTTGCGTCGCTGTAGATTTCGAATGAGGGAGACCACAGTACGAGCCATGAAACTGGGCACTAATCTGATTGAGTGGGAGCGAATAGCCAAGGGCATGATGCGTCAATTACTCTTCAATGGACGGCACTAGCCACGCATGACCGACACCCGCATTGCATTGACGATTGCAGGTTCAGACTCAGGTGGCGGCGCGGGAATCCAGGCCGATCTGAAAACGTTCCATCAATTCCACGTGTACGGGACCTCTGTAATCGTGGCAGTGACCGCCCAGAACACACATGGTGTGACCGCGGCACATGTTGTGCCGCCGGATCTCGTCGATGCACAAATAGACGCGGTGATGACGGACCTCCGCCCACATGCTCTGAAAACCGGCATGCTCGCCGATGTGCCACACATCGAACGGGTGGCACGTCAGATAAGCAAACACAAGTTACCGAACGTCGTGGTGGATCCGGTGATGGTTGCAACAAGCGGCGATCGTCTCCTCGCCAAAGGAGCAGAGCAAACACTCGTGGAAAATCTTCTACCGCTTGCACGCGTCGTGACTCCTAACATCTTTGAGGCCACAGTACTTTCGGGGCGACCCATCAAATCGGAGCGAGACATGGCGGATGCGGCTCGGCACATCAGAGATCTGGGGCCACGCGCCGTACTTGTGACCGGAGGGCACCTCGGAGACAACGATGTTTGCGATCTGTTAATAGACGATGACGGTGAGCGGTCATTCGTGCATCCACGGATTGCGACCGATAATACCCATGGGACCGGATGCACCCTGAGCGCGGCCATCGCCGCGAGCCTCGCGTTAGGGGCAACCTTAGATACTGCAGTCGGTGTAGCAACAACGTTCGTTCACGAAGCAATTGCGACCGCTCCCGGATTGGGCACCGGCCACGGCCCGATCAACCACTTCGCCGGTGTTACGACCAAATGACCACAGCACACGACAAAGTTGAATCGAATCGAACGGACCAAGCCATTCAAACGCTTCCGCGGGGAATTTTTTGCAACCGTACGTTAAATCTTCGATCCATTTCGGCGGTTGGTTATGACATGGATTACACGCTCATCCACTACAAAGTGGAAGAATGGGAACGCAGAGCATACGAACACATCCGTGGCAAAATGGCTGACCAAGGGTGGCCCGTCGAAAACTTGACGTTTGACCCCACCCGAGTAGTGCGCGGCCTCATCATCGATACAGAACTGGGCAATATCCTGAAGGCCAACCGATTCGGATACGTAAAACGCGCCGCGCACGGAACCAAGCCTCTCAACTACGACGAGCAGAGAAAACGTTACGCGAGGACCATTGTCACGCTGGGAACGGACCGTTTCAAATTCCTCAATACGTTATTTACCCTCTCAGAGGCATGCATGTATTCGCAACTTGTCCATTTGATCGACCAGCAACGAATGCCGGAAGTGCTCGGGTATCAGGATTTGTATCGCCGGGTCCGGGCAACACTGGATGAAACCCACATGGAGGGATTGCTCAAGTCGGAGATCATCAACGATCCGGATCGTTTCATCGAAAAGGATCCGGAGTTAGTCCTGACACTCCTAGATCAAAAACACGCAGGCAAACGACTACTGCTCATCACCAACTCTGAATGGCAATACACGAATGCGATGATGAGCTACGCATTCGATGAATACATGCCGAGCGGCACGTGGAAGGATCTCTTCGAACTGATCATCGTCTCAGCTCGCAAACCAGCGTTCTTTTCTACGAAGAGCCCGATGTTTGAGGTTGTAAACGAAGACGGCATGTTGCAACCGTGTCTCCGTGGCCCGGTAAAGGCCGGGGCGTACTTGGCCGGTGACGCGCAAACCGTTGAAGATTACCTCGGTCTTTCGGGCGACCAAATTCTGTACGTCGGCGACCACATCTACAGTGACGTGAGCGTGTCGAAGAGCATCTTGCGATGGCGTACAGCTCTCGTCCTTCGCGAGCTGGAAAACGAAATTTCCGAAACCGCCGCTTTTCAACAACAAGAGGATGAACTGACGCGCCTCATGGCCGACAAGGAACATCTCGAGTTAACCATCAGTCAAGCACGCCTAAAACAGCAACGCCGTCGGGAACAGTACGGTGAGGTGCCAGAAGAATCGCAGACGTCGCTGCGGCAGGAACTCAATCGCTTGCAAGCGGAACTGGCGGCACGCGATGAGCGGATCTCTAAACTTGCCGCCGCCGCCGGGCGTGTTGGCAACCCATACTGGGGGCCGTTAATGCGGGCCGGAAACGACAAGAGTCACCTCGCACGACAGGTCGAACGGTACGCAGACATCTACATGTCCCGCGTATCCAACTTTCTGGCTTGCACGCCGTTCCACTACTTTCGCGCGCCCCGAGGAAGCCTGCCACACGATCAGGAGGAACGTGCGCGGTACCCCGCCGCACCGGACGAATCGCCGTTGTAATCAGTTGCGCAGGTCTCAGGGCACAAGCTTCGACGTTTGGTCGGGTGCTTCGGCCACCCACCGCCTAGGTGCCAACCGCAGTAGCATGACAATGGAAGCGGGCACCACCGTGACAAGAACCACCACGTCGTCCGTCAACAGCCACAACCCCGCCCCGGTCACACCGACACCGCAAGCCAACACCCACGTCGTCAACACCTGCGTGCCGTTTGTCGCCCACCACGCAGCAACATCGTCGAACGGTGCAATGGGTGGAATGTTGGCCCTCAAACGTGAGATGACCAAACCGCCCACAATCAATTCCGCGAGGGCCAAGTATCGAAATACTCTCGACACGGCTTGCGGAATGTCGATCACAACCGAGTCACGCCATACCCAACACGTCGCTGCAATTGCGGCCATTGCCATGACCATTGCGAAGTGTACAACGGAAGCAGATTTCGGAGCTAATAGGCTGGGCGCCATCGGAATTATCGATTAAACGGTTGATAACCAAGGGAAGGTAATCCCCCTGTTCCGGACAACCGCACAACGCACTCTTACCCTCGCATGCGTAATACCCGCTCAATCACCGGCAGAGCACGTTCGTCTCCCGACTGTCCCAGCCAAAAAACCGCAAGACGCCGCATGTATTCGTATCGGTGTGTCTGGAAGACGTCGATCAAACGTGGGATTCCTTCATCGGCAGGCAGCTGTGAGACTGAGAACAACGCACCCCGCCGCACTTCACTCCGATCGTCTTGGGACTCATCGTCGTTGAAGACCCGGCCCGCGGCGATACCGAGCCACCGCATTGCCTCTTTGTTCGTCCGGCGATCGAGTGCGTCATCCCGGGCTAACACAAGCAGTTGCGGCCATACCTCGCTACTATCAGCGAGCGTCGCGGGGTAGATCGCACGATGAGCAACAGGATCGCTACGCACCAAACCTATCAAATAACCTGCGGCGTCCGGAGCCGACACAACGCCGAGGTCGGTCACGTTGCGATCGACAGTCCGCCAGCGGCCACCGACATACGTTCGCAGTCGAACGACGGACCCGTCTTCTTTCTGAATCTGGACAAGTACCGGACCATCCGTACATGTGTCAAACGACATCCAATGGTTGTCCGATTGCCGACCGAACCGACGATCACCAGTTTCACAAACACCCAAACGAGCCGCGAACGACAATCGTATGTATCCGTCCGGTGAATTCTCTACCGAACGGCGAACCTGTTGTGCCTGACCACCCGAGTGCACACCGACAAGGCCAACGAGGATAACGATGACGGAACAGCGTCTCATCCAATCAACTCCGAGAGAAACGCCACCGCGCGTGGGTGTTTCGTTTGACCCAACCAAAAAATCGCTTTGCGCTGCAGGTATCGATTTTCATCCTCCCGCACTATGTGTATCAGTTTGTCCACAGCCTGTCGGTCGCCGCGACGTTGTGAATAGACGAAAATGAGTTGTTCTTTTAGTTCCCGGGATTCGAGCTGATCGTACAAGTCGATCAAATTCGCAATGTCATGCCGACGCTGCCCGGCCCAAAACACTGCCTTCTTTCGAACGGAAATATCTTCCGTCCGGTCCTCAATCAAATTCCACAGCGCAGTCCCGGACCAATCACTGTCATGTTGCGACAACGCAAATACAGCATGTTCTCTCAAGTCGTTGTTGAATTCCGACTGAATGAAATCGACCAGAAAGTCCAACGCGTTGTTGTCCCCCAGTTGGCCCATCCAAAAGAGGGATTTTTTTCGGACCTTAACGGAAACCGACTGGTTCATGGCCATCTGTCCCAGCTGAGGCCAGACCGTCACGCTGTCCGCGAGCGCTATCGGCAAGATCGCATCTTCCGCCGCGCTTGTTCCCGTTCGTGCCAGGGTAAGCAGGAAACGAACGGCATCAGCGACACTCACCACACCCAGATCCGTTACGTCAGCTCGGTGTTGCCACCGCCCGCCCACGTGCGTATCGATGTCGATCGTTTCGCTATTGCGCCGCCCCAAGGAAACCAGGATTGGCCCGGTCTCGCAGTCCGATTCCCAATTTGAGTTGCCGTGTCCCGTCGTGAGAATGTTCTGACCATGACCACAGACCCCGTCGCGCGCGGCAAACGTCATTCGGACAAAACCGTCTCGCACCTCGCGTACGCGATCTTCAATGGTCTGGCTCGCAACCGGCATCACTCCAACGCAGAGCAGCGACACGATACCCAACAGCGTCGCACGTTTCATCGGTTGATGATCTCCTCGAGCACGGCAATGGCACGCGGGTCTCGCGTTTGTCCCAACCAAAAAATCGCGCGACTCTGAAGACGTGCATCCGATTCAGTTTGTACGATTTCTATCAGCTTTTCGATTGCGGCGTCTTCATTGCCACGCTGTGAATACGCAAAGATCAACTGCTCCTTCATTTCCGTGTCGGTCATGCGAGCGTACAACGCATATAGCTCCACGGATTCGACCCGCATCTGTCCGAGCCAGAAAAGTGCGCGCTTTCTCACTTCGATTGATTCCGATTCATCGGTGACAATCGAGAGCAAGAATCCTGCGTTTTCCTCCGCCCGTGTCTGTGACAGAGCAAAAAGAGCTTGCTCTTTCAGATCCGGTTCAGACAACTGTCGATAGAGATCACGCAGGAAGGACGAATTACCGCGGCGTTGCCCCAGCCACTGAATAGCGGCAGCCCGCAATCCTGCCGAGGCGTCGCGGCGTTGCGCATAATTTCGGAGGATCTCCCCCGCACGGTCACTGCGGTGTTGCGACAACGCGAAGAGTGCACGCTCTTGAAGCTCCCGGTCAGTGGAGAACTGAAGGATCGAGTCCAGCGCGGCCACTGCCTCCGGTGTCCTGACCTGGGACAGATGAAACACGGCACTCGACCTGACTTCGGAATCCGGATCGTTTCGCACGACATCAATCAGAATGTTTTCGCGATCAGCGCCTCGCTTTTGCGCAACGAGAAAAATTGCGCGCCGTCGCATCTCCGTATTTTCCTCGGCACGATTCTCGAGCACACGGCGCAAAATCGGCATGGCGACCTCCGCATCCATCTGCATCAGAGCACTCAACGCCTGCAATTTGAGATCGTCATCGTCTCCTTGGCTTTGTCTACGCTGCCGCGCGACGTGCGCTCGTCCGGCCCCCGCTAACGCCGCGACCCGGTCAGCATCGAGTGACACCTGCGCGGCTTCCGCCTGTATGGCCAACGCCTGAACGGCCGCAAGGTCCCCCTGTCGCGCAAGATTCCCCCGTATCTGGACTGACAAGGATTGTGCATCAGACGAAACGCGATCGGGGAAACGTTCTTTCTGTTCTTGTAAGACCTGGAGTCCACGACGGAGCGAATCCTCATCGCCAATCCGGTTGAGTGCAAACGCCTCCCAATACATCGACTGCGAAACGTATGAGGAGTTAGCGTAGCGCGACCGCAACGAACGGAACAGTCTCACCGCACGCGCAAAGTTTCGCGCTCTGAGTTCGCCACGTCCGGCTCGGTATAGGGAATCTGCGTCATCTTGCGGGAACCATTGAGATTCGGCGGACACCGCACTTTGCACCAGGCCATATTTTTGCACCAAGGTGTTTCGCACGAGGGCGCTTTTTTGCACCAAGGCACGTTGCAACAGGGCATTTTGCACCACTGCACGATACGCCGCCGAGGCGGCGGACATCTCTTGGACACTCTGCGCTTCGCCCGGCGTCGCGGGTATCATTATCGCCACGGCAAACGCGGTTAGGGCATAACAACCTTTCCTCAACATCATATCTCTCCTTGTACTGGCTGGACTGGAGCGCTCACGGTCAATTCTGTTTGCAACCGGAGCAGCAGATCCTGTTCTTTTAGGTCTTGTTGAATCAGTTCAAGTTCGGTGCGATCCCGTCGCCCCACATACTCGGTTATTTGTGCAAGCACAAATTCGAGATCCTCCAATAGCTGACGCATTCTCACGTCGTCACCGGCCGGGGAATCCATCATGAGACGGGTCGTGACGAGAAGCTCACTTGCCCATGGTCCTGTCTCGGGATCCGATCGACCTAACACGGCGTCTGCTCGGAACAGCGAAATAAATGTGTCCAACTGTCCGAGATGTTCCACGGCTGCGACACGAAAAACCCGTGCGTCAGTCTCCATGTCCTCGTTACTCGCCACATCTATTTCCGTTTCCACGACGCGGCCCGGAGCGGTCCACCGTCCAATGCCGATACCAAGGACAAGAAGCGCCGCTACGGCCGTCACAGCTCTCAACCACGGACGGCGAAACACCGGGGCGATGCCTTTCACACCCGTGTCACTGCGGGCCGTTTCAATACGCGCCCACAGCTCGTCACGCGGTGTCGGCGGAGGCGGGTTATATGTCGCTGCCTCGCGCTTCAAGAATTGATCGAATCGATCGTCGCTCATGAAACCCACTCCTGTGCAAACGCGCTCAGCGCGCCACGCAATTGCGCGCGCGCACGAGCGAGGTGAGACTTAGACGTACCCACACGAGTTCCCATTGCCTGCGCAATTTCATGATGCTTGAAACCTTCTACGTCGTGCATTAAAAACACGGTCCTATGTTTCTCCGATAGTTCGTTGATTGCCTGGCGTAACCGCTGGGCAAGGTCCGGTTCGACTTCAAACGACGTCACCGCAGTGTTGCGAGTCTCTTCCAAATCGGTTTCCCTGTTCCGCAAACGCCGTACTTTGCGCAACGTGTTGAGCGCAACTGAATGCGCAATCGCGTACAGCCAAGTCGCGAACGCAGCATCCCCTCTAAACCCGTCTAACCGCGAAAACGCGCGGACAAACGTGTCCTGTGTAATATCCTGGGCGATCGTTTCATCACCCGACATTCTGTAGGCGAGCCGGAAGACTCGGTCTACGTGCGTGTCGTACAGCTC
>JAZDDC010000113.1:0-3096 GCA_036679565.1 Gemmatimonadota bacterium | reverse complement strand
GCTGCCGCCTTTTCCGCATTATCCTCGCGACAACGATGTGTACATGCCGACCGTGGCCTGCCCCTTTCGACCCGGTTGGACAGTAAACCGACAGGCGCGCGGTTTGAGTCATGTGTTTGGTCGCCTCAAAGACAACTCCTCCGAGGAGCAGGCGATCGCCGACTTAACTGCAATCGGTCATGACATGCGTACGGACGCCCCCGAAGCGTATCCCGACATCGCCGGCAGTCATCGGCTCACGCCGGTACCGCTCAAAACACAGTTGACCCAAAACGCGCGGCCCACGCTGTTGATATTGCTCGGCACGGTCAGCGTAGTTTTGCTGATCTCATGCGCAAACGTGGCAAATTTGATGTGGGCCCGGCTCTTTCATCGGCGACGTGAGCTTGCCGTGCGGGCCGCACTCGGTGCTACGCGAGGGCGCGTGACGAGACAACTCGCGACAGAGAGCACGCTCATCTCAGTAATTGGTGGCGCACTGGGTTTAGCCATCGCATTCGGAGGGCACGGCCTGTTGGTCGATTTCGTCACGAGCCTAACACCAAGGGCCAGAGAAATAGAAATCGATCTCACGGTACTGCTGTTTGCTCTAACACTTTCGGTGGCTACCGGTTTGATCTTTGGTACAGTTCGCCCGCCCCAGGCGACGTCCGGATTGAGTCAAACACTGCGTGACTCTGGCGATCGTAACGTTGGCGGCGGTGGTCTCTTTCGCAACGGTTTGGTGATCGCCCAAATTGCCCTCTCGTTCATGTTGTTGGTGAGCGCGGGACTCTCGATACGTAGTTTTGCGCGTCTTTCGAATGTAGACGACGGAGTCAATGGAGAGAATGTCCTCACCATGACGCTGGCCGCAGCATTTGGGAACAACGTACAACCTTTGGAATTCACCGAGGCCTTGATCCGCGACGTCTCAGAGTATCCCGGCGTACAGTCCGTGGCGCTGGCAACTTCGTTTCCACTTGACCGGGTCACACCGTTTGCAAATACGTTCACGATTGACGGTCAGGAGATCGGCGACAGTACGCAGCATAACCAAGCCGGCCTCAACCTCGTCACGCCGCAGTACTTTGATACGGTGGGGCAGCCAATGTTGCTGGGCCGGACGTTCCTCGCCTCTGAGCGAGGACGAGAGACCACGCCTGTCGTGGTGGTCAACCGCTCATTTGTCGAGACGTATTTCGGCACGAACGATCCTATTGGCCGGCGTATCGGTGGCATGCGTTTTTTCCGCGAACAATGGATTGAGGTGGTCGGCGTCGTTGCCGATACACGCCAGTCCCTTCAGGGCGAACCGCAACCGGAGATGTTTTTCAACAAGTTGCAGCTTCCTTCGGCCTTCAATCGACTCCTCGTACGCACTGCGGGAAACCCCATGGCCATCGCGGAGCCCATCCGCTCCATCGTCCTCGGGCTCGCCCCGGATGTTCCCGTCACCGACGTACGCACCTTCCGTGAGGTACGACGCGCATCGATCGCGTCACCGCGCACCACGACGCTCTTGTTGAGTTTGTTCGCAGTCATTGCCCTGATAATCAGCGCCACCGGAACGGCCGGTGTCATTGGATTCGCCGTCAGTAGACGCACCAATGAAATCGGGCTGCGCATGGCACTCGGCGCGGATACAGATCGCGTTCTTGGGATGTTTGTGAAACAAGGATTGACAATGCTCGCGATTGGACTGGGGATTGGTTTGATCGGTGCAATCGCGTTCAGCAAAGTTACAAGCACACTTCTGTTTGGTATTACGGCGACTGACCCAACCACGTACGTGATTGTCACCATCGTGCTCGCGGCCGTGGCTGTGACTGCCACATTTATTCCCGCTCGTCGAGCAACAATGGTGGATCCCCTAAAAGCCCTTCGATCAGAATAGGTACCGGTGAAATGAACCATTTTGGCCATCTACAGACACGCACGTTTTTGTTTTTCCTCTGCGTTTCGCTCGCCGCTGCGGTCCTTCCCGGATCCGTATCTGCACAGGAGTCTGACGCATGGCGGGCGGAGCTGGCGTTAACGCTCCTTCCCGATTCAGCTCGTCCCCATGCGACGGTGCTTTTGCGCAGCCGCGAACACGATGACCGGTACCGTGATGGAACGGGCCCGTTTATTTGCGTCAGCGATGCTTCCTCCCCGCAACGTTTGTCGATGGTCTGTCACCATCAGGTACTGGAGGAAGCGCTCCGTTTTGCGCGGGACCTGAGGCAAGAGACCGAACTACGAGGCAACGCATTCCGAAAACTACTCTGTGAAGAGGTGGCCAGTCGTGGGTTGGAAGTCCCCGATGGAGCAATGGAGATTACGGCCTCGTTAACGCGGAACGAAGATGGCACTCGACCCAGTGAGATGACAGTGTATCACCTTCTGTGGCTACCTCAACAGACAACCGAGACATTGGGTGTCGTCGATGAGGACCCTGGCGACGGCCAACCCTGGCTGCATCACGCTGGTATGTGCGGCGCGCACGTGATGTGGTCGGACGTTATTGCGGTTCAAAGCGAGGAAGGCTCGGGGTGACTAACGATTTTATGGGGACGGCAGGTGTTCCTTTATAGTGGGCGGAGGTACGGGGGTTTGTAACTATCGCCGAAGTCCAACGGACACACTCCTCTACGTCACCCGGGAGCCGCTCACGCCGCCAACTCCATACCTATTGCTCCGCCAGCCGAGTGTCTCTCGTTGCGGACCAAACGTCACGTCGATACGACCGAGGCGAATCCCCGCCCAACCCACCTGGTGTACGAGTGTAAAACCCGTCTCACCCTGACGATACCGATCCGGCTCATCCATAAAGGTGTGCGTGTGTCCGCCGAGGATGACGTCCACCTCGGGAACAAGATTGGCCAGGTCCGTATCGCTCACCTTGTCCCGTCGATACCGATACCCGATATGTGACAAGCAGATGATGAGGTGACAACCTTGTTGCCGGAGGTCCTCCGATACGCGACGCGCAACAAGCACCGGATCGTTGTACAACACTGCACCGTGGTTTTGCGCCAGTACAAGGCCTTCGAACTCGACTCCCAGACCAAAGATGCCGACTTTGACACCGTCGAATGTGCGGACGGTGTACGGTCTTACGTGCTCCCGGAGTGG
>JAZDDC010000112.1:0-16099 GCA_036679565.1 Gemmatimonadota bacterium | reverse complement strand
TTTGGTTATTCGGCGCGTCGTCGGTTTTGGCGCAGGTTCCCACTCCGGCGGCCGTCTGGGGTTTTGAGCCCGGTACGGACTATCGGTTGGGCGACTATGAAATGGTACACCGGTACTTTCGTGAACTCGCCGATGCCTCTGACCGAGTCGTTTTGGATACGATTGGTTACAGCTCCTTGGACAAACCGCTACTGCTCGCAGTCATCTCAAGCGAAGAAAATATTGCGAATAGGGAGCGGTATCGGGAGATCAGCCGTCGTTTGGCGCTGACTACGGGCTTAAATGATGTCGAGGCAGAAGCTCTTGCTCGCGAGGGCAAGGCGGTTGTCTGGGTGGATGGTGGTTTGCACGCCACCGAGGTGGCGCACGGTCAGTTCACTCCGGTGTTTGCCCATTGGCTTGTCACCGACGAAAGCGAGGAGGCGAGACGTATCCGCGACGATGTGATCGTGTTGTTGATGCCAAACATGAACCCGGACGGGTTGGACATCGTTGTGGATTGGTATCGCCAAAACGTGGGTACCCCTTACGAAACCTCTCGCGTTCCGGAACTGTATCACCACTACATTGGTCACGACAACAATCGCGACTGGTACATGTTTACACAGGCCGAAACCAAGGCCGTGGCCAATCAACTGTATCACGTGTGGTTTCCGCAGATCGTCTACAATCATCATCAAAGCGGTCCCTTCCCCGGCCGCATTTGGGTTCCGCCGTTTGAGAATCCGGTGAATCCCAACTTGGATCCTCTCGTGGTTACGAGCATCAACCAAATCGGCGAAACGATGAAGCGACGTTTTGCACAGGAAGGAAAACGGGGGGTGTCCAGTGGTATCGTGTATGATATGTGGTGGAATGGCAGTATGCGTGGTGCGCCAGACTTCCACAACATGTTGGGGTTCTTGACTGAGACCGCGCTCTATCGATACGCTACACCGTACTGCTACGACGAGTCGGAGATCCCCGACACCTTTGGCGCTCGCTCCGGTCACTTACCCGCCAAACGCCCAACTACCTTGTATCCGGATCCTTGGTTGGGCGGGTGTTGGCACCTGAAAGATCCTATCGAGTACATGATGACGGCTACACGTGCCGTCACCGACCTCGCTTCGCGATACCGAGAGGATTACCTGTGGAATATCTACCACATAGGCCGGAGACAGATTGCGCGTGGCGAACGCGCTGAAGGCGGACCGTTCGCGTATGTCATAGAAACCGGAAAACAACATGACCCCGGTGCGGCCGTTACGTTGTTGCAAACCTTTCGGCAGGGTGGCATCGAGATCCGAATGGCGTCCCACGAGTTCACGGCCGGCGGTCAGAGCTACCCGAAGGGCACATTTATTATTCCCCCGCAGGCGTTTCGGCCGTTCGTTGTTGATCTGATGGAACCCAAGGAGTATCCGGACAGGCGTCAATACCCCGGTGGTCCGCCGGAACCGCCGTACGATATGACGGGGTACGAACTCGGTTTGCAAATGGGTGTTCAAGCGGATCGGGTCATGGAACCCTTTGAGATGCCGGGGCCGCCCGTTGAAACCATTTCCGTTGTATCCGGCGGACTCGTGGGTGGCGGTGAATGGGGTCTGCTGCTTTCCCCCAACCAAAATGCCGGTGTGGTTGCCATCAACAGGTCCATGGTGGCGGGGGCTGACATATCGCGAAGCGAAACTGAATTCGTACACGGTGATCGTACGTGGGCGGCGGGTACGTGGCTGATCCGCGGGTTAGACGCGAGCACAGGGCGAGGAATTGGTGAGGATCTTGGTGTCACGTTCCACGGGATCACGTCGGAACCCACCGTGTCTTTTACCGAATTGGAACGACCGAGGGTCGCGCTTTATGAGGGTTACATGTCCAACATGCCAGCAGGTTGGACGCGTTGGATATTCGAACAATACGAATTTGCTTTCGAGAGTGTCGATGATGATGACATTCAAAGCGGCAAGCTCGCAGGTTTTGACGTACTCATCCTTTCGGACCAAAATGCCGCGTCGATTGCTGAAGGCCACGCACCAGGGTCCATGCCACCGGAGTACACGGGTGGTCTTGGTCAAACGGGGGTTGCAGCGATTCGGTCTTTTGTGCGGCAAGGCGGTGTCCTCGCCGCTTTTGATAATGCCATTGATTTCGCCATAGATGAGTTCGCCCTGCCGGTTGAGAACGCCACGGCCGGTTTGTCCCAGAGCGATTTTTTCATCCCGGGTTCATTGCTGCGGATTGCCGTTGATCCATCGGATCCGGTAACGTACGGCATGCCGGAGACGGCCATTGCTTTTTTTGTTCGCAGTCAGGTGATGCGATTGCGCGACGGCGGGGCGAATCGCGGGGGTGTCGATGTGTTTGCACGTTATGCTGAGGACGACTTTCTCGTGAGTGGTTGGGCCCACGGCGCCGAAACAGTTTTGGCCGGACAGATTGCGGGAGCGCGTATCGCCGTGGGGAGTGGCGAAGTCGTGTTGTTTGCATTTGAGCCACAATTCCGAGGACAACCGCACAACACGTTTAAGCTCCTCTTCAACGTTCTTTTCCACGCCTCTGCGCAACGACGAACCCGCCCGAGCGCCGACTGGTAGTCAGTCCACCAGACGAGTGGTGAGTGGGACTGCGACAACGATATCGATGAAGGACTCCGAACAGGTCGCCGAAGTTTTGAAAGCGGCGCGTTCGGTTGCTCCGTTTGCTTTGCAAACCCCGTTGATACGTTCGGATGTGTTGAGCGACATGACGGGCGGCGAGGTATTCCTCAAGCTCGAGAATCTACAACGCACCGGTTCTTTCAAGGTTCGTGGTGCGGCTCATCATATCATTTCGCTGACATCAGAAGAACGTTCACGCGGTGTCGTGACGTGCTCCAGTGGCAACCACGGACGCGCGGTTGCATATGTGGCTGAAAAGCTCGGCATCGACGCGACGATTTGCGTGCCCGAATGGGTTGATCCCGTGAAACTCGCTGCCATCGAACGATGTGGTGCGGTCGTTGACACCGTCGCATCCGATTATGACGAAGCGGAGCGCCGCGCGGTCGAGTTTCAGCAGACCCGTGGCCTCGTCTTTGTCCATCCATTCGACGACCGTCACATCGTTGCCGGCCAGGGGACGGTGGCTTTGGAGATTCTCGCGGAACAACCGGACCTGGATGGCATTCTGGCACCGCTTTCCGGTGGGGGATTGATAGCGGGAATCGCGCTGGCGGTGCGTGCGCGTCATGCGTCATGCAAGGTCCACGCAATATCGGCGGAAAACGCGAACGTTATGGCCGCCAGTCTCGAGGCTGGAAAACCTGTCTCACTGCCAGAGCAAAAAACCATGGCGAGCGCGTTGACCGGCGGAATCGGATTGCAGAACCAGCACACCTTTCGTCTAGTCCAATCATTGGTTAACCAGCATGCGATGGTGAGCGAGACCGATATCGGCAACGCCACACGTCTATTGGCGAGCGGACACAAGCTGGTCGTGGAAGGTGGTGGTGCAACGGCGGTAGCGGCGGTCGTGGCCCATCCAAAGACGTACCGTCGTAGCAGGATCGCGATCGTCGTCAGCGGCGGGAACATCGACCTAACGGAGTGGATGCAACGACTGAATGGGTAGGATCGGAACGAATTGATGGCACACCAACCAATCCCAGTCTCCAACGTTGGTTTTCTGGTAGCGTTCTTGCTAGCCGTACTGACGTTTGTTGCGTGTAAGGCGGCTGCTGTGCCTGATCCCGAGGTGAACGCGTTGATTGGGTCATGGGAAGTCGCAGACACCAGCGGCGGTATGATCCAGTTTGGTTTTCGCATTACTGAGACTCACGACAGCATGGTGATAGGCGTGGTGCAACGCGTATTTTCAGGCAACATGGGGATCGATGTGTCGCGTTTTGGAGCGTTGCGAGGTGACGTGAGTGACACACGAGTGTCCCTACGTACCGATCTGCGAATTGTGGAGTCCTCCTTAGAGTTTGAGTTCGAGCGCGTGGGTCGTGGGCTCCGCGTTGTTGCCATTCGTCTGGCGGGTGAGTCCTTGGTTGGCAACCCTAACACGTGGGTGGTGCGGCGTGTTTGACGTCAAACGGGGCGTCTTCGTAAGCACGGCCATAGCCATTGCATCCGTTGTTGGGCTCACCGTGCTTTTTGTGTCGGATGGCAGCGCGCAAACGCCGGTTCGACGGGAGATTCGTCAGACGGCGCAGGGGGTTGTGCTGGATTTCCGCCAAGACGGTGTTTGGCGTCGCCGCGTGCGTGAAATCGCAGCGTTACGGGCGCAAAGACGCGCAGGTGTACCACCGGGCGCCGAGAGTCCGATTGCGCAAGGCGTGTTTATTCCTAGCGTCACCGGGGTGCTTAGTGTCCCCGCCATCTTTTTTCGATACCAGGACCAAGGCACCGGAGCCGCCAACGCCATTGCCGATCTGGAGACCTCGTTGTTCGGCCAGGTCCCACCAGCCGGACAGCCGTATACCATCCGAACGTATTTCGACGAGATGTCGGGTGGTGCGTTCCGCATCGAAGGCCAAGCGGTTGGTTGGTTGACGCTGGACAACCCGGAACAGACCTATACGGGTGTTCCTGGAACATGTGTTGGGAATCCATTCGGAACCACGAATTGCAATGGCATATTCAGTGCGGCCGCCATTGCCAGCTTGCATGTCGGTTTGACCGAGGCTGTTGCGAAGGCTGACCCAACGATCGATTTCGGAAGCTTTGATAACGATGGACCCGACGGCGTCCCAAACTCCGGTGATGACGACGGTGTGGTAGACCTGACGGCGTTTTATCACTCCGAACTCGATGGCTCCTGTGGCGGGGCTACAAACAATCATCTGTGGGCACATCGATTTTCGTTGTCAACAGCGGCTGCTACCACCGATGCTCGCAATGGTGGCGGCTTCATCATGGTTCGTGACTACGTCGTACAGGGCGGTGTTGGTGGACCGGGTGGTTGTACGGAAAGTCAGCCAGTCGCCATCGGCACATCCACACACGAATTTGGGCATGGTCTTGGACTTCCCGATTTGTATGATACCGGTGGGGCCACTCAGGGCATCGGGCAGTGGGGCCTGATGGGAAGTGGTAACCACACGACACAACCCAGTCCCTCCCGCATGACCGCCGTGTCGTTAAACGAGATGGGTTGGATCACGATGGTCGATGTTACCGCATCGACGTCGCTTGTCCTGCCGCCTATCACAACGTCCCGCACCGCGTACGCCATCCGTGTTCAAGGTGTCAATCTGCGTGGGGAATATTTCGTTATTGAAAACCGTCAGGGGACGTTGTCGGATTCCGCGATGATACGCGTCCACTGTGCCGCGAGTGGGCTTTCCTTTCCCTCAACCTGCGCCGGTGGTTTGGCGGTGTGGCATGTCGATTCATCGAAAATCGTACAATCGATGTTCACCAACACGGTAAACTCCGGATCCATTCATGGAGTTGCTTTGGCACAAGCCGATGGTGCGGGGCATTTGGACACGGGTGCAAACCGCGGCGACGGGGGCGATGTGTGGCCGGGTACATCGGGGGCTTCGACGTTCGATGTCGCATCGAATCCAGCCGCGGTCAAAAACAGCGATGGATCGTGGATTGGGTTTGACCTCACGTCCGTTACGCAGGTCACGCCGAATGGTACGGTATCGCTCAACGTGGTTTTTCCGTCTCCCCTTACTCTGAACGTGACACCCAACAGCCGTAAAGATTCGACTGTCGCAGGGTCCACCCTTTTGATTGGTCAGTCCGGCACCGTGACCCTCTCCGGGACCGGATCGGGATCCACGGCTTGGTCGGCGTCCGCCGGTGGTGCTGTCTGGGTGACACCGGGTATTTTCGCTGGAACGGGCAGCGGTTCCGTTGAATGGTCCAAAGATCCCACCGGACTTGCCGCCGGAACGTACGTGGCGACAATCACCGTTACGGCAGTCGGTGCAACGGGTAGTCCCGCCGCCATCATCGATACCTTGATTGTGTCGCCCGCGCTTCAGATGTCGGTAACACCGGAAAGTCGCGTTGACACCGCGTCTCTAGGTTCAACTACGACAATCCCGGATTCGGCCAGCGTCTCGTTTACCGGTACCGGAGCGGCCACCGCACCGTGGAGTGCGGTCCCGGGCGGCGGTAGTTGGCTGACTGTCACCACGCCGAACGGTACGGGTGACGGGGTCGTTCGATGGAGTCGAGACCCGACCGGACTTGCCGTGGGTGTCTATGTCGATACCGTGACGATCACGTCACTCGGCGCGCTCGGAAGTCCCGATACCGTTATCGATACACTTGTCGTGACTGCCAACTTAGTCATGTCCGTGACGCCGTTGTTTCGGTCAGATTCCGTCACCGAAGGCGCGACGGTCGGAATTCCCGACACCGCGTCGGTGACGTTTGGTGGTGCCGGTAGCGCCACGGCGGCCTGGTCGGCAGCGAGCGGCGCCGCCCCCTGGCTGACGGTCGTGCAGGGCTCCGGCGTAGGAGATGGGCTGGCAATCTGGAATCGTGATCCGACCGGTTTAGTTGCCGGAGTGTACGTGGACACGATTACCGTGTCCTCTGCAGCCCTGGGTAGTCCCGCGTTGGTTATCGTCTTGGTTGGCGACGAACGGAACCGCTGCGTGGGTAACGTTGACCACAAGTTCGGGAACGGGGGCGGGCACCGTGCGGTGGTCGCGCGATCCGGCTGGACTGACACCCGGAACGTACGTCGATACGATCACCGTCACATCGCCCGGTGCGTTTGGTTCGCCGTCGGTTCTGATAGATACGATGGTGGTGACGCAACCACTTGTGCTGTTCGTGTCTCCGCCGTCGTCCATCGATTCGGTCAATGCGGGTTCGGTCAACGCTCCGGCCGGCACCGCAACGATTACGATCACAGGAACCGGTTCGGCACAGGCCCAATGGAACGCCACGCATGGCGGTGCGTCGTGGCTTACGCTCAATCAGGTCAGTGGGATTGGTTCTGGTGCGGTTTCGTGGAATCGGGATCCGTCTGGCTTGGTGGCGGGCTTCTACGTTGATACCGTGACGGTAAGCGTTGTCGGTGCGGCAGGAAGTCCTGCAACCGTGGTGGACACCTTAAAAATCTTAGCGCTTCCGGAGCCGCTGACACTCGTGGTCCAACCGGGTGCGCGTTCTGTGGTAGTAGACGCTGGCGAAATATCCGTTGCCGATTCGGCGTCCGTGATATTGTCCGGTGCTGGTGCTTCAATCACGACGTGGACCGCCTCGCATGGAACGGCGGATTGGATCACCGTCACGACATCCGGTGGTACCGGCAGTGGTGCCGTAACCTGGCTCCGCGACGTGGCAGTGCTCAACCCCGGTGTTTACATCGATACGATCACGGTGACCGCAACAGGTGCCAACGGTAGCCCAGCGCGTGTCATCGACACCATCACAGTGCGTGATCCGATCGTGCCGTTAACGGTTGCGGTCGAACCTGTAGGGAGGCGCACCATGGCTGTTTCCGGCGACGGCGTAAGTCCGCTGGATTCCGCCCGGGTCGTATTGGCCGGTGCGGGCGCCGCGTCCGAAATTTGGGTGGCTTCCTCTGGCGCCGCATGGTCCACGTTTAACAGGCTCACGGGCACAGGTACCGGTTACATGCGCTGGACAAGGGATGCCGGTGTGCTGACCCCGGGCATTTATGTAGACACCATCACGGTCGTGGCGGGGCCGGCTACGTCCCAATTCCTCGACACTTTGGAGGTAACCCGGGCGGTACTCACAGTAGATGATGCAGTTCAGGAATTGCTGGAAGGCGGTGTTTTGGCCGATGTCCATAAACGATATTTGGACTCGCTCGGAAATCGCGACGGGGTCTTTAACCTGGGCGATGTGCTTGCACATCTCGATCGTTTAGATATGGCGCCGCCCCCGGAACTTGGCGCGGCGCTCATCCGGCCACGCGGGCCGGGAGGTGACCGATGAAAAAGCGTTTCGCAATCGTTGTGGCCGCTGCAGTCCTGGCATGTGGCGGTGACCCGGTTGATCCGGGCGCGGGTGAAGCCGATCCCGGTTTCGTCACGGTGTCCATGGTTTCGGGTACCCAAGGCGTGGGCGCTGTCTGGCTGACGATTACCGGTTCCGCGCTTGACTCGGTCCGCACAATCGGCTTCGGCTTCTTTGGCGGCAATGCATCGCCCGGGGAACACAGTGCTCTTGTAACGGGTGCTCTGGTGGACGGCGAAGTTGTTCGATTTTGGGTGCCGGATCGACGTGATCTGACCGGGTACAGTGTCGCACTCAACGAGGCCGCGGCCGCCGGGTCGTATCAACAGCTCCCCACCAGCGGCTTTACCCTAACTTTGGCGTCTGCCGGTACGTGACCATCCAAAACCGTCTTCATTGAAACGTAATAATTGACATCACTTCCGTGGCACGGTAGCGTAGCCCTGATGGTTTAGAGCTTCGTCTTTCGCGTGGCGGAATGACATGAATATTGGTCGAATCGTACGGGAAGGTCTCATTGCAGGGCTGGTTGGCGCCGGTGCCGTGGCCGTGTGGTTTTTGTTGGTGGATGTCATCGCGGGCGATCCCTTCTTTACGCCGGCAATGCTGGGTTCCGCGGTTTTCATGGGAGTACGAGACCCCGCAGCGGTGACGGTTGCTGTGGAACCCGTGGCGTCTTATACCCTTCTGCACGCCGTGTTGTTCGTGCTGGCCGGGACGTTTGCGGCTTCCTTGGCCGCCTTGGTAGAGAAATTTCCCACCACACTCTTTCTCGTCGTCGTTTTCTTTGCGGTATTCGAAGTCGGGTTTTACATCGCGGTTGCGGTGTTGGCCCAGCCGTTGCTCGGTGCGCTAGCATGGTGGAGTGTGGCCATTGGAACTCTGGGGGCCGCCCTCGGGATGGGATTTTACCTGTGGCAGGCACATCCTCAGATCCGCGAGGACCTACGCACACATCCGTTGGGTGAAACGATGGATGGGGAGTAACCAGTTTTGGTGCCCCGCGAGTTAGGGCAACGACGCGCTTTGACTCGTTGGTTGGAATTGTGACACGCCGGGTGGCGCATATTCGTAACGGAGCGTGATGCACCCCGCTACCATTCCGCTGCAATAATAACTCAACACCTGGAACTTTACCGAGCCATTTTCTGGCGTACGCACGACGTACACGTTGTCTTGCGGCGTGAGGAGATGTGTCGTGAAGCCGTAGTCGTACCACCGGTCGAGCACCGTATTTACCGTGTCCGGGCTCCACGTGGTGGCCACGAACCCGGTCTGCGGCACATCAATGACGGAGTCGTAAGGCACCGTACCGAGATTGCGCGCGCCAGACGATGAGATCAAATCAAATCGCCGGAAGGCAATGTCCCAGGACAAGGTATCGGGTGGAATAACGGTTGATCTCCGTTCAAAATCAAAAAAAGTCCACCGTGTTTCATCGCGGGCGTCAACGGTTACCGTGTCGTGGCTGTGTTGAAGGGTTCGCGCTATGGGAACGGTGGGTGTGAGGTCAAACACCGACGCATCGCGGCGGGCAAATACTGCAGCAATAACCTGAATGAGGGCTGCGACGAACACGATCATGACAAGAGTTGAAATGACCGTTACACTGGCGATGCCTTTCGACGTTAACATTGGACTAGTCTACCCGCCTCGTTTTCGTAGGAACTATGGTACAAACTAACGACCCCGCACGTTCACGGAAGTTTCGTCAAGCGGCAGTGGCTTATTTGCATGTTGCGCTGTTATATGAAATGACCGCGTACGTGTTAGTCAGGGAGGGTCTCCTGCCGACCCGTTTCGGCCCACCGGTTATGTGGTTAATTCTTGGTGCATTGTTGGGTGGTTCCATCGTTTTGGCCTTGTATTTTTGGCAAAATGTGTGGTTTGCCCGAATCATTTGGATGGTTCACGGCTTGCGGCTGCGAGCGTTGATCGGTGGAGCCTTCTTCCCCGGCAACGACGCCATGGCGCCTCCGGGATTTTACATTACAGCTCTGGTTGTTGTGGTATTGAACTTGTGGATGCTGGCGCGCGCCGCGTGGGACGTATGAATTTCCGCACGTATTACGATATTGGCGGCAAGGACCGGTCCGGACTTGGTGACCAAGTTGGGGAGCAACACCGGCGAGTCCGCGAACGCCTGGCAACCATTCGTCGAGTGGTTGTGGTTGCGAGTGGAAAGGGCGGTGTAGGAAAGAGCCGCATTGCCGCGTCCATCGCCCATCAATTCGTGGGCACCGGGTCACTCCGAGTCGGTGTGCTGGACGCGGACCTCACCAGTCCCACAATCGCCAACTTGCTCGGTGCAGCGGGTCCGCTGCGAGTCACGAACAACGGTGTCGTTCCGGCGCGTGGTACATCGGACATCGAGGTCGTCTCCACGGATCTGTTGTTGGATGAGGGCCAACCGCTGCAGTGGAAGGAACCGAAGGAGGCGCGGTTTGCCTGGCGCGGAGCGCAGCAAGTCGGCGTGTTGCGCGAGTTCTTGAGCGATATCACTTGGGGAGACTTAGACCTGTTGCTGATTGACGCACCGCCGGGTGTAGCAATTTTGCAGGACATTCACGAACTGATACCCAATTTGACGGGCGCAATCTTTGTGACTATCCCGAGCCTCGAATCGTCCCGTTCGGTCGCCCGAGCCATACGAGCGGCCTTGGAAGAAGGTGTTCAGACGCTGGGCATAATTGAGAACATGAGTGGCATGGTTTGCCAAGAGTGTGGTGAGCGTCAATCCTTGTTCCGGGGCTCGGCCGGTGCCGATTTGTCTTCCGAGTTTGGCGTACCACTTTTGGCGCAGATCCCGTTTTCTGCGTTGAGCGATGGACCAATCGTGTTACCGAGTACCGTGATTGATGCGCTTATGGAGGTTGGAACGTGAAGTTTTTGTGTATGCCCTGTGATCAACAGATGGATTTCGATGAGCGGGCTGAGCCGGGAGATGGCACCTTTGGCGCCTCGTTCCATTGTCCAAAGTGTGGACACCAAATAGCCATGTTGGCCAATCCCATGGAAACACAGCTGGTCGGCTCGCTTGGGGTGAAGATCGGTGGGCGCACGTTGGACCAGGAACCGATGGAGTTTGTGCGGGAAAATGTCGAAACACGAGACGGCGCAATCGTCGGAGCGAATCCCACGGCGGACACGCGGCCCCGTTGGTCGGCGGAGAGTGAGGCCCGTCTTGAACGTGTCCCGAAGTTCGTGAAAGGCATGGTTAAGAAGATTTACGGGGAATGGGCTAGCGAGCGAGGTATCACCGAGATCACTCCCGCCGTAATGGACGAAGCCCGAGTGGATCTTGGTCTGGAGAACATGTGACCGGTCCGCCGGATCTTACCGAACGCCAGGTTTCCACCCTCAAAATCACGATTGACCGGACGCTTTGCGTTGGTTTTGGCGACTGTGTGGAGGCTGCGCCCGACGCGTTCGATTTAGACGACGACGGAATTGCCATTTTTTGCCAGCCTGAACTTGTTGTGCGCGAAGTCTTGATCGAAGCATGTCGTATATGCCCCGTGGACGCGTTGGTTGTAGTGGATGAAACCGACGAACAGATCGTCCCTTGACAGTGGTTCAGACACAGGTATAATCGCGCGGGACGTGCCTAAGTATGTCCAAGAAATGGGGTTGGGAATTGCGTGGGCGTCCGCATGAGCCTGCCGGCCGCAAATGAGATATACAGAGAGTGCATTTTGAACCGTAATGCGACCCGAAAGGGCCGAGGGGCGACGTATGTACCGTGAGGTCCTCGTTCCGGTGGACAATTCCCAACAGTCAGATTGGGCGGTCGATCGTGCGATTGAAATTTGTGTCGAGTCGGGCGGTCGAATTACTGGAAACCATGTCTATGCCGCCCGTCTTCACGACGTGCGTTTCCGACAGCTGGAAACCGGGCTTCCCGCTCAGTTTCAAACTCCGAAAGAGATCAAACGTCAACGGAAGGTCCACGACAAGCTGATCGAAAAGGGGTTGCAGCTCATTTCAGATTCTTTCCTCGACCAGTTGGAACGTCGTTGTGGCGATCGTGGGGTCGCACTTCGTCGTCAGTTGTTAGAGGGTATTCATTTCGAAGAGATCATCAAGGAGGTCAACCTGGGGGCCGGACAGTTGCCCAGTTTGATCGGTTTCGACCCCAACATCGCGGCCAACTATGACGGTAGCGACCGGCAGCGTTCCGACGTGAAGCTGGGCGACGACGGCAGGATTGTCGAAGAGGACGAGGACGCGGACGAAAAACTCGCGGGTTCGTCCGGACGCACCTACGATCTCGTCGTCATGGGTGCGCACGGTATTGGCCGGCAAGAGCTTTCCCAGCTTGGTGGTGTGGTTGCGCGTTCGGCCCGGGGGATTCAAAAAGATCTTCTCGTTGTGCGTGAGGATGTGGCGTTGGCCGGGGGCCGCATGATGGTTTGTGTGGATGGGTCCGCCTACAGCTTTAAGGCGATGAAAGTCGGTCTTGAACTCGCACGCCAATTCGGCGCAAAACTCTTCGTGTGTTCTGCATTTGATGTTGAATATCACCATGACGTTTTTAATAACATCAAAGACGTATTGTCTGAGCGAGCTTCGAAAGTCTTCAAGTTCGAAGAGCAAGAAGAACTACACAACAATATCATCGACAAAGGACTCCTAAAGCTCAGTCAAGCCAACATCAAACGCGCTGAAGTCATGGCAAAGGAATTCCCTGACGTCGCGATCGAGACGCAGGTCCTCGTTGGTAAGCCGTTTCAGGTCATCATGCAGTGGGCAGAGGAAATTTCTCCGACGTTGATCATACTCGGGCGGCATGGGGCCCATCGCATCGAGAGCACGGAGATTGGTTCGCAAGCGGACAATCTGCTGCGTATGAGTAAACGGAACATGTTGCTCACCAGCGCCATCGGCATACGACCTGAGGATATTCCCTGGATTGAGGAGGATGGAAAAAAGGGGATTCCGTGGGCGCCCGATGCTGAGGTACGTATCCAGCGGGTTCCGCCGTTTGCGCAGGGTATTGCACGCCGGGCAGTCGAGGAATTTACGATGGAGCACGATGCGGATCTTGTGACCAACCGTTGGTTGGATCGTGCAATCCAAAAACTACTGCCGACACATATGCAGCTCCTCATGGGCATCGGTGATGCGGAAGAACTCGCGCGGGCCGAAGTAAAAGCGCAGGAGCAGATGGCCAAGACGGTTGTTCTGGGCAGTGAAGAAGACGACGAACCGGCCGGGCACATGGTCGATGTCACGTGTCCCATCACAAGTCATATTACGACGCGCGAACGGACCACCGCGGATCCGCCGGTGTGGACAGCCGAAGCGTTCCAACGTCTAAAGGTTGTTCCGTTGATTGCCAGGCCCCTTGCTCGCAGCACGGTTGAGCGGTTCGCTCGGCAAGACGATTTGTGGCGCGTCACGACGGACGTGATGGATGAAAACAAACAAGCCATGATTGAGGCGGACGAGTTTGACGCTGAGACCATGATGGGGATGTTCCGTGAATTGCGTGCAAAACAGATTCGTGCTGCGGCCGAAGGCAAGGATGGACTCTCCGACGAGATGAAACGCTTCATCGAAGAGGCCAAAGCGTCCGGTGTCACTCGATGTCCCATCCGTGATATCGAGGAGAAGGTTTCAGAATGCCCGGTGGACTTCAAAACGGTATCGGCGGCGGATGCTAAAGCGGCAGTCGAGCAGTTCATGAACGAGGCGGAAACAGAAGCTTGACACGCCCACCGCGGAAGGTCCACTAACCGTGAAACTGTCTGACCTGGCAGTTCTCGGTGAGCCGCGGTTAGATACCGGAACCGCCAAGGGACCCGTGCCTCATGTCGTGGCCTGGAATCTCACCAGTCGGTGCAATCTGCAGTGTGCACATTGTTACATCTCGGCGGGCCCGTCGGAAGTGGCAAAGGGGGAGTTGTCCACCGATGAATGTTTGCAAATCACCGACGATATTCTGGCTCTCAATCCGTCTCCTATGTTCATTCTGTCCGGCGGAGAACCGCTGTTGCGAGAAGACCTCACCGAGTTAGCCGCGCATGCGTCGTCGCGCGGCGCAACGGTCGTCGTGGGCACGAACGGAACATTGTTAACACACAAAAAAATACGTGATCTACAAAACGCCGGGGTCACGGGTGTGGCTGTGAGTATTGACTCGTTAAACGCTCGTTACCATGACCGTTTTCGGCATGGCGATGGTTCATTGCAAGCGACATTAGACGCGGTGGGTCGTCTACGCGAAGATCGTCTGGACTTTGTCGTGCAGACCACGGTGACCAACGGGAATCGCCAAGAGTTGCGGCGTCTTGTAGAGTGGTCGGCTGAGAACGGAGCCGTTTCTTTCAATGCCTATTTTCTTGTTTCCACTGGACGTGCCTTGGGCATGGGTGCCATGAGTGCAGAGGAAAACGAAGAGGTGTTGAAGGAACTCGTGGATCTCCACCGGGAGTATCGTGGGCAGATGATGGTGCGAGCCAAATGCGCGCCCCAGTTCATGCGTTTGGTGAAGCAAAGTGTGCCGGACTCGCCGGTTCTTAACTATGCGACGCGTTGTCCCTGTGGTACACAGTATTGTCGCGTGACACCGGACGGCAAGTTGACTCCGTGTCCGTATATGCCGGCCGTTGCGGGTGATTTACGAACACAGTCGTTTGCCGAAGTGTGGAATGATTCTGCGTTGTTCCGCGAGTTGCGCGAAGGTGGGTTGGGTGGGCGGTGTGGCCGTTGCAGCTATCGATTGACGTGTGGTGGATGTCGCGCACGCGCCTTTGCTGTCGAAGGCGACCCCCTCGATGAGGATCCCGGTTGTGCCTACGAACCCGATGGTATTGAGGAGGCCTTAGAACCGCCAAAGGTGGCGTACGGTACACCGGTCCAACAAACGATGGCGTGGTCGCCTGAAGCAGAAGACCGTGTAAAAAAGATCCCGTCGTTCGTGCGGGGCGTGGTCGTCAATAGACTCGAAGCCTTCGCCCGTCAGCGAGGGCTTTCCGTCATTACCCCTGAACTTATGCAAGAGGTACGCCGAGAGATGCCGATCGATTTCTCAAAACGGCTGCCGTTCTTCCTGCGCGATGATTGACGCCACGGCCTTATTGCAAACTGTGGCGGACTCGACCGCCTACGGACACTTCCCGGTTCTTGGTGCCCGCGGTGCGGTGTGGATCACGGCGCAGGTGCATCTCATGTTCGCGGCGTTCGTGCTCGGTGTGCCGATGTTTGCGGTCATAACCGAATTGATTGGCATTGTCGGCAAAGACACGCGATACGATAAGTTGTCGAAAGAATTTACACGTCTTTTGGTGTTCGCGTACAGCGCAACCGCGTTATGGGGTGGGTTGCTGTTGTTTTTGCTGACCACGCTGTATCCGCGGTTTTGGTTCCATCTGGCCGGCATTTTTAGCCCGACGATGTGGCTGTATGCGGGAATGTTTTTTGTAGAATCGTTTACGCTGTATCTCTACTATTACGGGTGGGATCGTTGGAGCACGGGTGTGTCGAAGTGGGTACACCTGGGGTTGGGGGTGTCGCTCAATGTTTGGGGCACCATTGTGATGCTCATTGCCAATAGCTGGCTCACATACATGATGTCCCCGCCCGAAGGAACGACAGTGGTAGCCGGCCTTCCCGATGGTGTGGGGTTATGGAACGCCGTGGCCAACGCCACCTGGATGCCAATCAACATCCACCGCCTCATCGCCAACGCAGTATTTGGTGGTGCGATTGTCGCGGCCTACGCGGCATACCGGTTTCTCTCGGCGAAGACCGACGAGGAACGCGCGCATTACGATTGGATGGGGTACGTCGGGACGTTCATCGCCATTTCTACGTTCATTGTCCTGCCCTTTGCCGGTTATTGGTTGGGTCGAGAGATCTATGAGTACAACCAACAGATGGGCATCACGATGATGGGTGGCTTCATGAGTTGGTTGTGGATTGTGCAAGCCATATTGATTGGAGTGCTTTTTCTCGCCGCCAACTACTACTTGTGGACGGGCATGGGTCGCATCCCCGGTGCTGAACGTTTCATGCCGTACACCAAGTGGATGTTGTTGGTGTTAGTCGTATGTTGGATCGTTTGGGGAACACCAAATACCTTGATCGCGAGTCGCGATGAATTTGCGGCCATGGGGGGGACGCGGCATCCATTCCTCGGTGTGCTTGGCGTGATGAGCGCAAAAAACACCGCC
>JAZDDC010000111.1:0-2689 GCA_036679565.1 Gemmatimonadota bacterium | reverse complement strand
GCACCTGTACACGGAGCGACGGGTCAGACCGCTCGATGTTTACTTGCGAGAGAACGATGAACGGTCGCGTCGTCGTGTACTGAGTGATTACGCACAGGCAATAAAGGATTTGGCGGCAACGGGTCTTTTCCCCGGGGATTTATTGTTCAAAAACTTCGGTGTGACCAGGCAAGGACGGGTCATTTTTTATGACTACGACGAAATCTGTTTGCTGAACGAATGCACCTTCCGTCAACTTCCGGTGGCAGCAACACCTGAAGATGAGATGTCCGCCGAACCGTGGTTCGGCGTAGGGCAGGGCGACGTGTTTCCGGAGGAATTCGTCCGGTTTTTGTCGCTCCGAGGCACGGAGCTAAAGGACTTTGTCGATCGCAACTCTGTGCTATTCGAGTCATGTTACTGGCGCCAGATCCAAGAACGACATGCGGCCGGAGAAATCGTTGACGTCTATCCCTATAAGGCGGACCGACGCTTTTCCAATACTTAGGATCAGTCCACTTTCAGTGCAGCGGCGGGATCCGCTCGCCCGGCTTTCAGAGCGGGGACATAGCTCGTAACGGCTGCGACGACGAGTAAAAAGATTGGCACCGCGATGAAGATCAGTGGATCTCGCGCACTAACGTCGTGCAGAAGCGACGCGTATACCTGGCTAAGGCCGAACGCAATACCCACACCGATGAACACACCGATTCCCGCGAGTTTGATACCCTGCCATAGGACTTGTCGAAGGATGTCAGTGGCTTTTGCACCAAGTGCCATGCGAATTCCAATTTCGGGCATGCGCTGTGAGACCGAATAGGCAACCAAGCCGTAAACACCCACAGCTCCGAGTGTGAGTGTCACCGCCGCAAATATTGTGAGCAGAAGTGTCAACGCGCGTGGTTCTGCAAGCGATTCGCGTACAACCTCTCGCATCGGCCGTAAATCAACAAACGGTGTGTTTGCCACAATGGTTGATGTGGCGCGTCCGACCTCTAACGCGGCGACCTCCGGCTGAACTCTTGTCTTTGCGAGGATCGTCCTCTGCAGGATGTTTCTTTCGCTCAGCGCTGTCGATGTTTGGCTGTAGGGACGATAGACAGTGGCTGGCGTGTCCTCCGTCACACCGAGGTGCTTCACATTGGCGGTCACACCCACGACCGTGATCCAACCGTCCACGCCTTCGAATCCAATGTTGAAGCGTTTGCCGATCGGATGTTGCCCGGGCCAAACCTCCCGCGCCATGGTTTCATTGACCACGGCGACCCGCGCTGTTGTTGCGTCATCGGTGGTATCGAAAGAACGTCCCGCCAATACGCGCATACCCACGGTGCGAATGTAACCAACCGTTACCGGTCGCCACCACGCGCCTTGGAATCCATCGGCTTGTTCGCCGTCTGCGGGATCGGTGGTGATACCCATGACCCAACCGCCATTTGATACCGGCTTGACATGAATAGCATCTGCCGCTTCGATACTTGGCAAAGCCTCAACATTGGCCAGGAGGTTTTCATAATACACGTCGAGTGCGACCGGGTCTGTGTTGATACTACGTGGTGGTACCACCGTGAAAGCAATCAGGTTGTTTGCATCGAGCCCAATCTCCCGTTGATTTAATCCCCACAAGCTACGTAGCAGAAGACCTGACCCAACTAACAAGACCACCGAGAACGTCACTTCGCCAACGACAAGGGCCGATCGCAAGCGCTGTCGTTTGCGATTCTCTGTGCCTCTACTTCCCGTCCCGAGGGATTCTCCCGCAGGGGATGCGACGTACCGCAATGCCGGTACAAGGCTAACAAGCAAGCCCGTGCTGATGGCGATAACACCGGCAAACATGAGAACGCGCATATCCACCGCAATACCGTCCAAGCGAGGCGTACTACTGGGGAGCAGGGTCACGATGGCGTGTACACCCCACCAGGCAACCAATAATCCAAGGACGCCTCCGAAGATGCTCAGTACCATGCCTTCGGTGAGGAGCTGCCTGACAAGTCTGGCCGGGCGCGCGCCCAGCGCGATCCGCAATGTGAACTCTCGTTGCCGCGTTATGGCTCGCGCCAGCAATAGGTTTGTCACGTTGATCACCGCCACGAGCAGTGTCAATGCCACAGCGCCAAACAGGAGCAATAGGCTTGCTTGAACTGGGCCAACCAGAGCGTCGCGCAAGGATGCGACGGAGATGTCGGCTCCGTAGTTCTCTTCATACCTGAATTGTTCTTTCCATCTTGCCACGACCGCCCGTAACTCTTCGGCTGCTTGCGTAGCTTCAACGTCCGGTCGTAACCGGCCGATAAGTTGCAGCCAACGTCCGTCAAAGCTTGGACTGCCGGGTGTTAAGGCCAGTGGAGCCGCATATCGCGCATCTTTTTGTAAAAAGTCTAGCTCAGGCGGCATAACACCGACGATAGTATGTGTGTTCTCGTTGAGTGTCACAGTCGTTCCGACGACAGACGAATCAGAGGAGAATTGCTCTTGCCACCAGTCGTGGCTAATGACGACGACATCATTTGCCCCGGTCTCATCCTCGCCGTCCGAGAAACTCCTACCTAGGGCTGGTACGCGGCCCAATGTGTCGAAGAAATCGGCGGAGACTAATGGCCCCACGACGTATGTCGCCCTACCGTCGCTGTCGCTAAATGTTTTACCGTCTTGCGAGTAAGCCGCAAAACTCTGGTATGACGTTAATTCTTCTTGCAAACGACGGACT
>JAZDDC010000110.1:0-8393 GCA_036679565.1 Gemmatimonadota bacterium | reverse complement strand
GATGTCGTCCGATGCGGAGGCCATCGCGCGATTCAATCGCGAAGCGGCGAATGCAGCACAAATCAATCACCCAAATGTTTGCGGCATCTACGATTTCGGTGAAACGAGCGAAGGGCTCATTTACCTCGCGATGGAGTTCATCGAAGGCGAGGCGTTGACCGCGCTGTTGGAACGAGAAGGCGCACTCTCTCCGAAGCGTGCGGGCTCGATATTACGTCAGGCTGCCGAGGCATTACAAGCCGCGCACGACCTCGGCATTGTACATCGCGATCTCAAGCCGGATAACATCATGATTGCTCGCGAACGAGACGGTTCCGACTTGGTCAAGGTGGTGGATTTCGGCATCGCGAAAGCGATGGGAGGCGAGTCGGAACAGAAGGTTACAAAAACCGGTCTTGTCGTGGGCACACCCGAATACATGAGCCCGGAACAACTGTCCGGTGATCAACTGAACGGTAAAAGCGACACTTACTCGCTTGGGTTGGTCTTCTTTCGGATGTTGACGGGCATCCTCCCGTTCCAAGCCGAATCATCGCAAGAGATCATGATAAAACGTTTGACGGACGATCCCATTCGTCTGATCGACGCACTTCCAAACGCAAATTTTCCTGCGCCACTGCAAGCGGCAATCGATCGTGCGTTGCAACGCATGCCCGCGGACCGCTACGAAAAGGCGTCGCAATTCGGACACGATGTGTCCGTAGCCGTTGGCGAACTTACCGACGTGGCTCCGAAGTTTGACACGTCCGCTGCGACGCAGGTGTTTCAGACAGATCCGGAAGGAGCAACCGCGCAACTTCCTAAAACGGTGATACATGCTGGCGCCGACCCCGCATCCACGGGGCAACGGACCGCGACTCCACCGACTCCAATGCCACGACCATCGCCACCGAAGAAAAAACCCGTTGGGGCAATCGCGGCAGCCGTTGCCGTGGTAGTTGTTGGCGGAGCCGGTTCGATATTCGTGTTAGGTAACCGGGGAGACGAGCCGGAACCCGTAAACAGAACAGCGGTGACGCCAGCCGATACGACCGCGTTGGCCGAGAGCAGCACACCGACAGAACTTTCGCAAACCACAAACGGCCAATCCGATAACCGGGAAACCAACAATCCAGACCCACCGCCGGGCGACAACGTGGACACCGGCAACACCGATCCAACAAGGCGAAACGATCCGCCACCGGTCATTGTGCCGCCAAGTATCCGGGTGGACGTGGCCAACGCCAGTGATCAATTGTTTGATTTATTCGATCGCATCACCGCGGGAAACGCTTCGAGCGTGACGCTGTTCGCGGCAAGTGATACGGCGTTAGCGTACTTCGAGAGCAATGCGGTCATCACGAGCGATCGCGCACTCGCGGCATACGTAATCGCCAACGCACACGTGGAGATGCGCGACCGTTCCCAAGCGCTCACATGGGCTCGCCGTGCCGTGCAACTCGAGCCGAACAACGCGTCCTATCAAGCGATGGTTCGGGCTCAAGGAGGTGGCGCGCAGTGAGCTTTTTTGGGAGAAAAACGCCATCTATCCATGTTCATGTCTTCGGCAAGACGGATACGGGGCGACAAAGAGAACACAATGAGGATTCGTTTCTGGTGGCTGACCTCTCGCGCGCCAATGCGTCGCTCAAACCGGAGGTTCGCAATCACGAGCTGGGGCCCAAGGGCACACTCCTGCTGGTAGCCGACGGCATGGGGGGAGCTGCGGCCGGGGAGGTGGCAAGCCAGATGGCGACGGACTCCATCTACACACACCTCAGCACCACGTGGCTCACCGACGACGAGTGTACACCGCAGCAATTCGCCTTCAGGTTACGCGAGGCGGTAGAAGAAGCCAACACAAAAATTCACGGGCACTCAAAACAAAACCCTGAACTCCGCGGCATGGGAACAACGGCCACAGCCGTCGGAGTACTCGGAGATTTTCTTTATCTCACACAAGTTGGCGACTCACGTGCATACCTCGTACGGAACGGCGAGGCGGCCCAAATCACAAAAGATCAGTCGCTCATGCAGCGACTCATCGATGCCGGTGAGTTAACAGAGGAAGAAGCAGAAAAAAGTGAACGGCGGAACATTATCCTTCAGGCCTTGGGACCCGACCCACGCGTGCGGGTGGACCTGACACACCACGAAGTCCGCCGCGGTGACGCAGTGGTCGTCTGCTCCGACGGTCTCTCTGGGCTCGTAAGAGGAGAAGAGATCGCCGAAGTCGTCAGCCAAAACACCGACATGATCGCCGCGTGCGGACAGCTGATTGACCTGGCCAACGAGCGTGGGGGACCTGATAACATCACCGTCATTGCCGCCCGCATGGATGGCGACCTCAGAGAACCGGGAGACGACACCGCAGAAGGTTACCAAGTGTATCCGTTACTGGATACGGAATCGACAACGGAGCCGGTCCCTGTGTATCGCGGGCCGGAAACCAGTGCCACCGGTAACGACCGAGCGCAAATGATCGCCGGTAGCCTGGCCTCCGCCTTCATCCTAGTCGCCGCGCTGTTCATCGCCGTGTAGTTCGTTCCACGGATCCCCATGAAAATACAGCTCAAGATCTTAGCCGGCTCCGCCTCGGGCAGAGTGCATGTGTTCTCGCAAGAAGAGATTACGGTGGGACGTCATCCAGCGTCCGATATACAATTCGACCCCGAAGCTGACCTTCAGGTATCCGCACGCCACGCCGTTCTGAAAACAGAAGAACGTCACTGGATTGTAGAAGATCGAGATAGCAGCAACGGTACGTTCCTAAACGGTCACCGCATCACAGGTCCGACCCGAATATCCGACACGGACCAATTGCGGTTCGGTGTGGACGGACCAAGCGTTGAGTTTCGTCTCGTGTCTGAGCAAACAGCAAATACCATTAAACCCATCGCGCCAACGCGCCCTCCTCGTCCAACACACAGTGGTCATGGAAAAACGGCTCACCGCGTCAAGGTGGAGGTTGCCAAACAAACGAAAACACTGCGACGCGCACTGACAACCGCCGTCGTGGCAATCGTTGCCGTGGCCGCGATCGCGATTTACATCGCCGTAAACCAAAACCGGGCACGCGAACGTGACGTCGCGCAGTTACGGTCGCAAATCGACAGCCTACTCACCTCGTCCGACAGCATCGTCAACCAATTGCAAGGACAACTTGCCGGCCTCGCCACCGCGTTGCAGCGGTCGCAGGACGAAGCGCGGGATCTCCAAGGAGAGTTAGCGGAGGCGCGCGCGTCAGGAAACAGCCAACGCGTCGTGTCGCTAACTCGACGATTGACGGATTTGATGACGACGGTTGATCGGCAACAGAGCGCCGCGCAAATCGATCATGTGCGAATTCGCGAACGGAATCAGCGGGCCGTGGCAATCATCTTCGTTGAGTTCGGCCCCGGCGATGTCAGCACCGGGACCGCTTTCGCCGTCCGGCCGGATGCGATCATGGTAACGAACCGCCACGTTGTGGCGGGCCCGGATGGCACACGCACTCCAACACGCATTGCCGTAAAATTCGCCGACTCTGAACAGTCGTTCGGCGCCGAAATCGTGGCAGTCTCCGATCAAGAAGACATCGATCTTGCACTGGTGCGTGTTTCGGTTGGCAGCAACGTTCCGGTGGTACAATCGCTCAACACCAGACCCGATACCATTCCACAGGGATCTCCAACCGCAACCATCGGGTTCCCCGAAGGGCCCGACCTTGCGGCGCGTGGCCTCGCAGGCGGCAACTTAGCGAGCACAACTTTAACCGCGGGCATCGTGAGCCGTTTTTCGCCTCGTGAGCTTCAGCTTCACGGCTACGGCGCCGCCGGTGCAAGTGGTAGTCCGATCTTCGATGCCAACGGGGAGGTCATTGGCATTCTGTACGGTGGTACGAGAGATCCGACCGGCGACCGGCTTCTTTTCGCGGTGCCATCGACTTTTGCCATTGAGATGCTTCGAGGGGTCAACTGATCGTTAGTCGGCCACCGCTGGGGGCTCCCCAATAACACCTCGCACAAAACCATCAGCAGCCTCCAAACGCCGGCGTGCTTCCTCAAGACTCACTTCTAGCTTCGCCATAACGATTGCAGCTTTGACACTACCGTCGGCATCGGTAATGGCATTGCGCGCCCTACTCCGATCACAGCCTGCAGTCTCCATCACAATGCGTTCACCACGATCAACCAGTTTTTGACTCATGGCTTGCAGATCGACCATCAAGTTTCCATAGGTCTTGCCAAGACGAATCATCGATCCAGTCGTAATACTGTTCAAGATAAGTTTTGTCGCCGTTCCGGCCTTGAGTCTTGTTGACCCAGTCAAAACCTCCGGACCAACAAGCGCCGTGAGGATAACGTCGCAGTCCTGGCGGAGGTCCTCCGGAAGTTGCGAGCAGGTGAGCATTCCGGTTTTCGCGCCGAGCATGCGTGCCTTCCGAACGGCCCCTCTTACGTAGGGCGTGGTACCACTTGCCGCTATCCCCAACACGAAGTCTCGCTTGCTGACGGCATGTGCGATAACAGATTCCGCACCCGCGGTTTGTTCATCCTCCGCGCCTTCTTGCGAACGTGTGAGCGCCGGTTGTCCACCCGCAATGATCCCGACAACCATCTCCGGTGGAGATCCAAATGTGGGTGGACATTCCGCTGCGTCGAGCACGCCCAACCTACCGCTCGTACCGGCACCGACGTACAGGAGCCGCCCACCAGCGCGAAGTCGTGTGACGACGAGGTCGATGCACTGCGCAACTTGCTCTCGCAGACGGTGGACCGCATCGAGGGCCCGCCGATCCTCCACATTCATCAAATCCACGATTTGCAACGCGGACGCGGTATCGATATCGATCGTGTTGGGGTTTCGCCGCTCCGTCAGCCTGGCGTCAACGAATTCTGGTGGGGTCATTGGATTGTTGTTCGGTTGGTGCGGAGGAAAAAGATTCTACGGTGGGCCGATACGCAACCGGCCACCCCATACAGAGGTGGCCGGCGAAAACCTCTGACGAACGTTTTGGTTACGTACCCGAAAGGGGTTGCAGTACGAAATCGCTATTGAGTGCCAAAGTAATGGCGCCCCCCGCGTCCAGAATAACATCTTCATCGCGTGTTGCCGACGCGATACCGGCTCCCGCAATTGCACCCGCCGCGGCACCGATAATCGTACCCGTCTTGTTGCCACCAATGACACGACCTGCAATTCCACCGATGACCGCACCAGCACCAACCGTGGCCGCTTGACTGGCTTCCAAGCCACGACCTTTCGTATACGCTTCGGTGCTGGCCTGTTGGGCATTGATGGCGTACGATTTGCCGCCAAAAGCTACCTGGCTAAAGGAAAATACCAACGTGCCATCCGCGTCCGGGTTGGGTGCCGGAGCTATTTCGGCGATGGTTCCCATGAACACCGCACCCGCCGGGATCACAACGGTGCCGTTGGCGTCGAGTACGTCACCACCCAAAGTTGCGGTGACCGCATCACCAACGTTGTTGACTCCCGAAGCAATCGTATCGGCCGCGTAGAGGTTGAACGAAGTACCCGACACGACGGTTGGAAGCACCGGCTCTTGGGGGTCTTCGGTTTCTTGCGGTTCGGTCTCCTCATCGTGATCATGTTCGGGTTCGGGCTGAGGCGGGGGTCTCCGTTGTGGGGGCGGACGCCGTGTCTCCGTCTGCGTTGGCGGCGCGGGTGTGACATCGGGTTCATCTCCCGGAACATCCCCGATCGTCAAAACAGATTCTGCGGGTGCAAGCGTGAGGTCCCGCAATTCCTCTTCTTCCGGCTGTTCTCCTGCACACCCCAGGAATACAGCGGCGACGGCGATCGCCAATGGAACTCGTTTATAGGATACCATGACCTGCTCCAAGGCTACGGCCCTTGTGGGCCTGGTCTAGAACAAGCAGGAAAGATATCACGCCCAGCGGGAAGCTGCCCGGTCAGAAGTCACACCGCCAAGGGGCCCTTAAATGCGCTCGCGAAGGAACTCAGGCGTCAAGCCCTGGAGATATGTGGCCAGGATACTGAAGTACCCGGAGATAAGGAGTATACCGGCCGCCAGCATCATCGCTCCCGAAATTTTCGTCACGAGAGGCATGATCTTTCGATGACGTTGGAACCACCCCATGAAACGTTCGACACCGAAGGCGGCCAACATAAACGGGACGGCCAACCCCATGGAGTAGGCAAAGAGGGCAAAGATACCCTGACTCAGATTGGCACTGGAGCCCGTCATGACGAGAATCGCGCCAAGGATGGGACCTATGCACGGCGTCCATCCGGCCCCGAACGCCACACCGACCAACACGCTGCCAAGATACCCAACCGGTTTATCCTGCAGGTGTACCCGTCTCTCACGCGCAAAGAATCCCCAATTGAACACCCCGAGCATGTATAGGCCGAACACGATGATCAGCAGGCCACCGGCTCGTTCCAGCCAGATCTGATTGACCTGTACCGCAAGACCGATTGCGGTGGCGGAGGCACCTAACATCATGAAGATGAGGGTAAAACCGCTTATAAACAGCGCCGCGTGCACAACAGCCGATTGTCGACGTTGGCCCAACTCATCCAACGAAAAACCAGTGATGAACGAGATGTAGCTAGGGACAAGGGGCAACACACACGGGGACAAAAAGCTCAATACACCCGCCGTGAACGCCACTAAGATTCCGACTGAAGTTCCTGTTTCCATTGTTTGCTCCTGCACGTCCTTTCGCCCTGATAACGGGTGTTGGTCGTTTGGCGTTTCGAGTAGTTACCAGCTTCCCGCTTCCCGCTGCCCGCTACCCGCTACTCCTTGCTGACGATCCTTTGGGGCTGTCTGCCAGGCCAATTTTTTCGCACCGCGCCGACGTAATTCTCGATTGTCACCGACACAGCGGGTAGCGGGTAGCGGGCAGCGGGCAGCCTCTCACAACCATCAACGCGCCCGTCAGCCCACTGCGCCGCAACCAGCTAACCATACTTTGCATAAAAACTAATCATTTTATAAACCAACTTAGCGATCGTGAAGTCCGGGGCCACCAAGCCCGGTAACGGAGCTAACTCCACCACGTCGCACCCGACCACACGTCGTTCCCGGAATACGCGCTCCAACAATTGCAATGTTGGATACCATTGTCCACCACCCGGTTCCGGTGTACCGGTGGACGGTATCACAGAGGGGTCGAAATAATCGACATCGAAACTTATGTAAACATCTGGTCCTAGATGTTCCAACACCCGGTCGATCCAATCCGGCGACTGCAGATCGGCACCAAACACCACGGGGATATTGCGTTCGCGGGTCAATGCTCGCTCGTCAGCGGTCATCGACCGAATACCGACCGGAACGAGATCCACACGCGTATGTACACGATACATGACGCTGCCGTGCGAAAATGGTGTGCCGTCATACTCGGGACGCAGGTCGGTGTGTGCGTCGAGCTGTAAGATCGAGAGCCGACGATCTTGCAACTTATCTACGTGCGCTAAAATTGGTGCTGAAGACAGACTGTGTTCGCCACCAAGCGCGATCACAAATTTTTCGGTTGTTAACAACTGATCTACCGCTTCGCGTAACTGTGCGATGGCCGTTTCGGGACCAGCACCGGAAAGAATTACTGCCGGAAGGGTATGTATCCCGACTTCATACGGTTCAGTGTCCAACTCGTGGTCGTACAGCTCCAAGTAGTGGGATGCGTCAATAATAGCCCGCGGTCCGTCTTTCGTACCGCCCTTCCACGACACGGTGGCTTGGTACGGTACCGGAAGTAGCAATACCCGCGCGTGTTCAAAGCTCGCATGAGACTCAGGCAACCCGAGAAAATTATGGGGTGCGCCCCATGGCACCGATGCAAGCGGGCCCTTGCGCCCCATGGCACCGATGCAAGCGGGCCCTTCACGGCGTGTCGAAACTCATTCATCCGGGATCAACCACAGAAGACCAACGCGCTGACGACGGTTGCCCAACGGCCATCGTCGATGGCTTCCGTGGTGCAACAGATATTCGTGGTTCGAACGATCTCACCCGACAAAAGCCATTGCTCACGTCGTTCGTCCCACGCTTCGTCGGGGTTGAACGGCACGTCGAGTGTCGTGGCGAGCATGCTGGCCGCCAGGTCCTCCGCATAGTCACCCGCCAATTCCGCGCGTTGACCAAACGAGTGGTGCTCAGAAATGTAGCCGTAGTGGCTGGCATCTTTGGGAATTGCGACTCCGATCGAAGCAGCAACCAGGCGTGACGGTTCGTTGGTGGCTTCTTTCGCAACGACCGTGAAGAGAATCTGGCCAGGACGAAGTGCTACGATCCCCTCATCCGGGGCTACGAGTTCACAGTCCGGCGGGAAGATCGAAGACACCTGCACCAAGTTGTATTGCGCAATACCGGCCTCGCGGAGTGCCTCCTCGAAGCTTGTAAGCTTTTCTTTGTGGCGCCCTACCCCTCTTGTCAA
>JAZDDC010000011.1:0-5224 GCA_036679565.1 Gemmatimonadota bacterium | reverse complement strand
GCCCCTCCACTGCCAACGGCGTGAGCGCATCGGGCGCAGCCACTTCGCGGCTAAGACGCAGACCAATTCTTGCCGCACTTGGATTCGTGGCGGCGGATGGAGCGTTAAATATGTTGCGACAGGGATGCATTAGCTCGTCATACGCCGGGTCCGGTTCTACGACGAGCACGCGCGCGCCGTCGCATCCAAATCGATTTGCGTGTCTGTCTTCCGCCGGTTCGATCAATACGGTCGATGGGACGCATTGGAGAGTTCGATTGGGGAAGACATCGTCAAACGATCCGTCGAGCAAAATAGCCAGCACGTTTCGCGCGTGAACATGCGGTTGCAACCGACTGTTGGGGGAGAAGTGCGCCTCGGTGACACGGAACGGGCCGACTTCGAGAGAAGAGAATTTGGGTGCTCCCAACGTGACTGGCGTATGTTGACGCACCATGTGCAGCTAACCTGATCGGGGCTTGTGAGGGGCCGCGTGCCAGCGAGCTGACAGCGGTTGGAGTGGTACCCGTCCGGCAGAGCGTGTGTTCCAACTCTTTATGTCATCACGCAATATTTGCAACGCATCTGGTTGCGATCACTGACGTGTCTTTTGGGTCGATGATGCGTAGGAGATCTAACGGGCCGGTGTCAATAGACGATCGAGGCTGTCGAGGCATCCCGTCCAACCCACGCGATGTTTGGCCGGCGCGTCCGGTGTGGTAAACAAATCATGCGTGAGCGTGAGTCGGGTTCCGCCGTCAACTATGGCGAGTGCGACGGTGACGAGTGTGTCTTGTGCAATGCTCGAGTTCCATGTGAATACTAACCGCCGAGGAGGATCGATCTCACGGTAACTCCCGTTCGTTGGGAACACGGCCCCATCTGGTGCTGTCATCTTGAGCTGGTAGTCGCCGCCGACCCTAACATCGTTTGTCACATCGACGCTCCAATCGGGCCCGGCGAAAAACCAACGGGTCATCACGGTGGGATCCGTGAACGCTCGAAATATTGTTTCTCGATCTGCCGCGAGGATTCGCGTGATGGCCAAGCGGGTGGAGCTCATGGTTTGCCCCCTTCAGATCCAGGTGCGTGGTCCCGGAGAAATCCTTCGAGCGAGTCCAACGCTCCCGTCCAAAACTGCTGATAGTGCTCGAGCACGGCGGCCATTTCGGCGAGTGGTGCAGGGTTTAACCGGCAGATGCGTGTGCGACCCTGCTGTCGTTGTGTCACGAGGTCTGCGGCCTCCAAGACCTTGATGTGCTTGGAGATTGCCGCGAAGGTCATGTCGAAGGGTTTGGCGAGCTGACCGACGGTTTGTTCACCATGGCTGAGTTGGAAGAGAATGGCGCGTCTGGTTGGTTGGGCCATCCCGTGAAAAAGTCGATCGAGGCGTTTTTCAGAAAACTCAACCATGCGGTTGACAGTATTGGGCGGCACAGCTAAAGTCAACGACGTTCAACCGAACGGTATAACAAGGGAGTTACCATGGATGCAATTCGGCAGACTCTCAGCCTTGCCGTTTCGGCTGCAGAGACGTTTGCGGCCATAGCCACACCCGTAGGGCAACAGGGCTGGTGGTGCAAAGACAGTGATATTGCGACTCGAGTGGGTGGCGAATCGGAGCTGCGGTTCAACAAAGACGGCAACATCGTGACCATGCGTTTTCGAGTCGATGAACTCGATAAAGACCACCGTGTTACCTGGACGTGCGTCGCAAATGACCATCCGATGTGGATTGGAAGCACGTTGATGTGGGAGATCACCGCGGGTGGGGAGCGATCAAGCTTGGAGTTCACGCACGATGGTTTGGAAGGTGATGGAGCGCCGCCCGAGATGATAACGGACACGTGGACCCATTTCATGAGCAGCCTTAAATCGTACGTTGAAACAGGGCAGGGCCAACCCTGGTGAGAGGCACTAATCAACATTCAACGCTCAACATTCAACACTCAACGCTCGGCATCAACGTTCGGCGTTCAACGCTGAAGTAGTTGGTCTGGAGGCTTTGGTGTTGGGCAGAGCAGTTTCCCTAATTTTTTCTTTTTGCGACACGAGACTGGACCATGCAAAAACAACCGATAGTTTCTCGAGCGGAGTGGACGACGGCAAGAAAGGAATTACTTGTCGAGGAAAAAGAATTTACTCGACAGCGTGAGGCTCTCAGTGCGAAGCGTCGCGAACTTCCTTGGGTGTTAGTAGAGCAAGACTACTCTTTCAAAACGGTACACGGCGAACAGACACTCTCGGAACTTTTCGTTGGCAAACGTCAATTAGTCGTGTATCATTTTATGTACGGGCCTGACTGGGAAGAAGGGTGCCCTAGCTGTTCGTTTTGGGCAGACAATTTCAACGGCATCGACGTACATCTTGCTCAGCGGGACACGGCGTTCGTCGTGATTTCGAACGGGCCGGTTGAAAAGCTAGAGGCATATCGACGCCGCATGGGTTGGAATTTCGTGTGGGTGTCCTCCGTGGGGTCAGACTTCAATCGCGACTATCACGTCTCGTTTACAAGAGACGAGATAGATTCTGGCAACACAGAGTACAATTTCGTGCAGCAGGCCTTTCCAAGCACAGAAGCTCCTGGGATCAGCGTGTTCATAAAAACCGATGATGGTCGGATCGCGCATTCATATTCCACGTACGCGCGCGGCTTGGACATAATCAACGGCGCGTATCATGTCCTGGATCTCACGCCGAAAGGTCGGGACGAAGCGGAGCTTCCACATACACAGGCGTGGGTGAAACGGAGAGACGAGTACTGACCAACATTTAACGCTCAACACTCAGCATTCAACACTCAGCATCAACGTTCGACGTTTAACGTTCAATGTTACGTTCAACGTTCAACGTTCAACGTTCAATGTTCAATGTTCAATGTTCGACGTTCAACCGCCCGGTCGTTTCGAGGCGGTTTGTATGCTCTTGGCGTGGATGGCCACCAATTGTTCGCACTCGTTTAACAGGTCGTCCAATTGAACTGGACTTAGTTTTGTGCGGGCGGCAATATGGAGCCAGGTACGGGTTTCCTTCAGTTCCTTGAGGCTCATTTTCATCTTATGAATAAAGTCTCGTTTCGACTCCGCACCCTGCGCCTCGGAGTGATGGGCGGCCGGAGCGGTAGCGCAACGGATCAACTGCCTACTGATATGACTCCCAAGTTGGTCCGTGGGAAAACGGCGCACAATGCCCGTTACGGCCACGGCAAAGTCGATGAGTCTGTCGTTGAGATCGAACGCCGGTCTAGTGGCCATCCGCCACTCTAACCCACCACAACGATCCAAGATGGACCAGAAAAAACCAAGTCCGCCCCAAAAAGACAATCTCCCTTGAACGTTCAAAGGATGAACGTTGATGTTGAACGTTGAACGTTGACCGTTGATGCTGAGAGTTGAGCGTTGAATGTTGAACGTTGAGTGTTGACTTCCCCCCAACCACGTTACCTTCACCTGAGCGTACTTACGTCACCTCAACCAAGAGCACCCCATGGACTTGATAGGCCTTCTCGGAATCCCCGGCGTGGTCGGCGTAGCGGTGACCGTGGCATTCCTTATATTCGTCCTCACCTACGTTCCAGTCCGTCTGTGGATCGCCGCGCTGGCCTCAGGCGTGAGTGTCGGATTGGGCACGCTGGTGGGCATGCGTCTCCGGAAGGTCCCGCCGCACCGGATTGTCGAACCGCAAATTAGTGCAACCAAAGCTGGGTTGAGTCTTAGCCTTCAGGATTTAGAAGCACATTACCTGGCCGGTGGGAACGTCAACGGGATTGTGCATGCGTTGATCTCTGCAGATAAGGCGGGTATCGAATTGCACTTTCAGCAGGCTGCCGCAATCGACCTGGCTGGTCGAGATGTTCACGAGGCGGTCCAGGTGTCTGTGAATCCAAAGGTCATTGCTACGCCAAAGGTGGCTGCCATGGCAAAAGACGGGATTCAAATGATTGCCACGGCCCGGGTCACCATTCGCGCAAATATTCAACGTCTTGTGGGTGGGGCAGGGGAAGAGACAATCCTTGCGCGTGTTGGTGAGGGGATTGTCTCCACGATTGGATCGGCTGAGTCACACAAAGCGGTTTTAGAGAGCCCTCAGGCCATTACCGAAACCGTGTTGGCCAGAGGTCTTGATGCGGGAACGGCGTACGAGATATTGTCGATTGATATTGCCGACGTTGATGTCGGCAGGAATATTGGTGCCGAGTTGCAGACCGACCAGGCCGAAGCGGACAAGAGGATTGCTCAGGCAAAGGCTGAGGAACGTCGCGCCATGGCCGTGGCGACCGAGCAAGAGATGAAGGCGCGTATCCAGGAGATGAAAGCGAAAGTCGTCGAGGCGCAAGCGAAAGTTCCACTGGCAATGGCCGAGGCGTTTCGTGCCGGAAATCTGAATTTCTAACATCGATTGGTTGATCTTTCAGGTTTCGTGTCGGTTGTTACCCCGTTTACCGAAGCTGCTCACTTGTCGCCGCGACTTCTGCGCGCTCCTCGTCTTCCGTGTCGAGATTGTTCCAGTGCATCAAGGTGTTGAATACTAATGCGTAACTACCAAGTGTTTCACCGCGCCAGAACGGGTTGAAGCTAAACATGATGATGTGTCCCTCACCCAATGGCGCGTCAATCAACGCCGGCGTGTTTGTCAGGACTTCCGGATTTCTCACCCCACCGCTTATGAGTAGCTCGTCCACATCACTGGAGAAACGTACGATTGTTTTTGCTCGCGCGACCACGTTGTTGCCACCAGATCTGGGAGTTTGAGGTTCATCCCCGTGCTCCGCTCGGAAGGCCTCAACCCCAGCCGCTCCGAGATCCTTAGATCGACCCTGTACGATATCATCGTCCTCGGCCCCGCCACGACCAGTCCGTCTCTCCGTAGTACTACCATCACTTCCGGCATCGCCTGTGGCACGGCCACCAAATCCACCGAACCTGCGGTTCCCGCCACTGCCCATGGCGAAGACGGGGCCGGTATTGAAGTACACGCCAAGCTCCTCTCCATATCCGTAAACTATTGGACTTTGTCGGTCGCTGATATTGGTGCGGAACACGCCACCCCGTGCCCACAAGTCGGATGAGTTTCGGATTGTCACGCCCTGTGCAAGTCCGAAATGGACCGGCAGAGACGCGCTGCTTGTGAGCGTTACGAAGACACCGCCAGCTTCCACGAATTTTTGCAGATTGATGACACCCGCCAGCTCCAGTCCGCCCCGCATGTCGTCAGTTTCATCGTTGAACCCCAGATTTGGTGTGAG
>JAZDDC010000109.1:0-2741 GCA_036679565.1 Gemmatimonadota bacterium | reverse complement strand
ATCGTACATCACCATCCGGCGTAGAAAACACGATGCGTTCGCCATCCGGCGAGAACACGGGGCTGCCCACCCCTTGCAATCCGCCAATCCTCACAGCCTCTATCTCACTGATGTGACGGACTAGGAGTCCCTGACCTTCACCGGGAATCTGGGCCACATAAGCGATCTTGGTGCCATCGGCAGATATGTCAATCCAAGCCGCGTTGGCACTGGCTGGGATGTTTCCCTCAGGGGTTCCGATCTCGAACCGGGCGAGCGGCACTGAGTCTCCTGGGGACGGGCCCGTCGTGAAACGTCCCACCGAGAAGGCCGCTATACCGGTCAGCGCGGCGGCGAGAGCGGCGAGGGTCCAGCGTTTTCGGCGTGGCACCGTTGCATGCGAACGAGTGAACCGCGCCGTTTGGTTGGTCAGCGCCGTGGCAAATTGTTCGGCAGTTGTAAACCGATCAGCTGGGAGTTTCTCAAGAGCAACCTCAATTGCCGAGGCGAGCGCCGGCGGAGTAGACGAGCGGACTGCACCAACAGGGCGCGGCGTTTCCGTGGCAATCTTCGCAATGATCGCTTGAGCGGTTGGTCCCGTGTGCGGAGGTTCTCCGGTTAACATCTCGTACGCAACACAACCCAAAGAGTAAACATCGCTGCGGCCATCCAGCGTGCGCTCGCCGAGGGCTTGCTCCGGACTCATGTAGTGAGGCGTGCCAATCGACAAACCGGTTTCGGTGAGACGTTCGGCGCCCGCCTGGGTTACTGCCAGTGCGATGCCAAAGTCGGCTATGAGCGGCTGCCCATCGTGCAGCAGAATGTTCTCAGGCTTAATGTCGCGGTGAATCACCTCATGTCGGTGCGCATATCCCAACGCTGCGGCGGCCGCACCGGCAATACGAATGGTGTCGTCGATTGAAAGTTGGGTTTCGCGGTCGAGTAAATCGCGAAGACTCTCACCGTCCACCACCGGCATAACGTAAAACAGAAACGAGTCAGCTTCCCCCGAGTCGTACAACGGCAGGATGTTGGGATGTTGGAGATTGGCGGTGACGCGAATCTCATTCAAAAACCGTTCGGCACCGATGACCGCGGCGAGTTCGGGCCGAAGCACTTTGAGTGCAACTGGCCTGTCGTGCCGAATGTCCTGGGCCACATACACCGTGGCCATACCGCCGGCGCCGATTTCCCGGTCTATGGTATACCGATCAGCCAGTGCGGAATTCAGGCGCTCTATGGTGTTGGACATTGGCCGGAATATGCGACCGGATCGATCCCGGGGTGAGAGGGGACCGAACCGCGGGGACCGGTTGAGGCAAACGCCCCCGCCGATCCCCCACTAAGCATGTCTAACCGACGCGTCTTCGGCTGCGTCCACGACCATCCGCCCCGCGGCGATTGATCCGTGGTCGGGCGCTGGGCCCACGACGACCGGCCGCCCGCGGATCGAGCGCCTCTTCGGTTTCGTGCTCAAAACCTTCGATTTGCTTACGTGGAATGGACTTGCCGATTTTGTATTCAGTGGCGTGTACCCACGCCCGGTCGGCACGTGTCACAAACGTACGGGCAACACCCTCAAGTTCCGCGCGACCGGTGCGGCCAATGCGATGCGTATACGCATCTGGCGTGTTAGGCACATCGAAATTGATCACATACGATACGGCGCTCACGTCAATACCACGCGCCGCAATGTCCGTTGCCACCAAAATATCGTAACGACCCGCGCGGAAACCACGCATGGCACGATCACGCTGGCCCTGCGACATGTTTCCCTGGAGGTCTGCGGCCGAGTGTCCTGCCTTACTGAGTTGCATGGCCAAACGCCGAGCACGATGCTTGGTGCGTGTGAACACGATGGCGGACTGGCAATCGTCCAGCGCGAGCACTAACTCGAGCAGTTCACGTTTGCCCTCATCCGCAACCATATACAGTGCGTGATCGATCGTAGAAGCCGGGGCAGTATCATTTAGCTCGACGACCTGTGGATCCTTTAACAGGTCATCCGCAAAATGCCGAATCTCTTTTGGCATGGTGGCCGAGAAGAGTAAGTTCTGCCGCTCTTTCGGTAGTGCCTTTAGGATTCTGCGAATGTCCGGTATGAAGCCCATGTCAAACATGTGGTCAGCTTCGTCCAGGACGAGTGCTTCTATATTGTCCAGGTTGAGCTTGCCCTGACCGTATAGATCGAGGACCCGACCCGGACAGCCAACAACGATCTCCGGGCGACCGCGTAGCGCATCAATCTGATTGCGCATCGAGACACCGCCGTAAATCGTGACCAACTTCAGACGTGTGAACTTGGACAGAGCGCGAAATTCTTCCGCGATTTGCGTGGCAAGCTCCCGTGTGGGTGCAAGCACCATGACACGAGGACCCTTGCGACGCTGTTCGAGCAGCCGGTGAAGCAATGGCAGCGCAAACGCAGCCGTCTTGCCTGTGCCGGTTTGGGCCAGGCCCAATACGTCCCGCCCGGCCATGCCGGCGGGAATGGTTTGTAGTTGGATTGACCGTGGGGTCTCAAAACCGAGAGCGCTTATCCCGCGCACGAGGGTTTCGTGGAGTCCGAATTGGTCGAATCCGGTTGGAGCGATAGTAGGTACTGATACAGACATAAATAGATTGTTATCCGCCGCATGCGTGCAGACAGTGTCAGCACGGCACGGCCGTAAGTTTCCGACCCATGCAACAGGAATGAGGGCAAGAGGGGGTTTCAGAATTGGCGCGACCAGGCTGGGAAGCGAGGTCCTGTTGTGCGCCGC
>JAZDDC010000108.1:0-4885 GCA_036679565.1 Gemmatimonadota bacterium | reverse complement strand
GAGCAGCGCAACATCGGGTTTCAGAGCCAGTATCCGGTTTCGGAAGAACTCGAGGCGGCGGCGCAACCCCATTCCCGCGATGGAAGCATTCAGGACTTCGACATCCAGATTGCCGCGACGGAGACGTGCTTCCAACTGCCGAGGCCATTCGTGTTCCGGCGTCTCGAAAAGCCCGAATGTTTCCGACGCCCCGACACTTACCACCCGCACGGTGCCGTCGGCTTTGGTCGCTTGAATCTCCGGCCCACGCAACCCGAACCCATTCAAGGTCCACTTTTCAAACCGGCCGTACGGTTTGCCTTTTATGCCAAGTTCGTCACGTTCGTACAAGGCCGCGTCGTAGGTATAACTCCCCAGCAGCGGAGCACCGTATCGAAAATATTGATCTAGCCGCGTGGCGACCTCGAGCGTCAAAACGAATGGGAGAGCAAACGCTACAAGTTTACCGGCAAATCGCATCGCGGATCGCAATTTAGAATTGGAAGTAAATGAAGGCATCCGAAACGGCTCCGTGGATCAACACAAAGTATAAGACGACACCACACAGGGCGCCGCGAAGGGGAATTGGCAAGCGAAACACAAAGAGTAGGTCGTTCTTGAAGTACTGAATAAACTGCACGATCACCAGAATCGCCGAAAAACCAAGGACCGCAACGAATGTCTGCATGGCGGCAGCATTGAGCGCAAAATTCGTGAAGACCGACACAAACATGCTCCACACTTGTGCCATACTGTCAGCGCGGAACAACAACCAGCCGATACATGTGAAATGGAACATGATGACGATCGCAAGACCGTCACCCACCTTACCCAGATTCAGTCCCTGGAAAAATTTTACCGGAAGCAGTCGATACACAATCAACAGCGTACCGTGAAACACACCCCACGCCACGAACGTCCATGCCGCGCCGTGCCACAACCCACCCAACAACATCGTCAAGAAGAGATTGCGATACGTGAACCAACCGCCACCCCGGTTGCCCCCAAGGCCAATGTACAGGTAGTCCCGCAACCACGTGGACAGCGAGATGTGCCAACGCCGCCAGAAATCCGACGGGCTTTTGGCAAAGTACGGTAGGTTGAAGTTGAGCATCAAATCGATACCCATCATTTTTGCCAAACCGCGGGCAATATCACTGTATCCCGAGAAGTCACAGTAGATCTGGATGGCAAAGGCATACACGCCGATCAACGCTTCCGCACCCGTACCGGCAGCCGCCGGTCCAAAGGCGCCATCGACGAGAACGGCCAGATTGTCAGCGACGTAAACCTTCTTGAAGTACCCCCACATGACCAACCACAGTCCCTCGTAGGTCTGATCCGCCGTAACCTTTCGTGGTTTCATGATCTGTGGCAGGAGGTTGACGGCGCGCTCGATGGGACCGGCGACTAACTGTGGGAAAAACGATACAAACAGCGCGAAGTCGAGGAAGTCCCGGCACGGCTCGAGCTTTCCACGATAAATATCGATGGTGTAGCTCATCGTCTGGAACGTGTAAAACGATATACCGACGGGAAGGACGATGTTCAGCGTAACCGGGTCGGCAGGAATACCCACGGTATTCAGAACACCGACAAAACTCTCCTGGAAGAAGTTGAAGTACTTGAATGTGAACAGGAGTCCGAGATTGGATGTAACACTGAGAGCGAGCAAGGACTTGGCCCTGGCGGGGCGCTTGCGGATCCCGATTCCGCAGAAATAGTCTACAACTGTCGATAGGGCTATTAGTGAAAGAAACCGCCAATCCCAATAGCCGTAAAACACATAGCTGGCCACCAACAAAAGACGATTTTGGACCTTCAGATGGTTGCTAAAAAGCCGGTACGCCGCATACACCGCGACGAAAAAGGCAATGAAGACAAAACTATTAAAGATCACTCAGAGCGTCTCGTGTGCGGTATATAGGTGGATTCTTGCCTACCCACGTTTCACATGGTGCGGGGACGTGCCGATGCTTGCAGCGTTGTCCGGAGTTCGCGAAACACCGTGCAAACGGAGTGCCGCGTGAGTGCGGCGCCCGACCACCATAACCATTGTCGGCGGCGCGCTCGCGGAACTGATATGAGCCTGTTTCAACTGAACCACTTCACATTTCAGTTCGTCAACCCATTGTGGTCATTGAAGTTAGGCAGATACAAAATATTAATGGCCAAGAATACAACAGTGTTGCATAATTGCAACACTGAGATCGAAACGAAGGGTTACGCCATCGGCTCCAAAGCCGGAAACCAAAGGCCCGATACCACGGATCGACTGGCTCAGACATTGCGAGGGCGACATGCAAGCACATTTCCAAATCACATCTCGCCCGCAAACGGCAATGCCTCGCTGCTCGAGCGGCAGGAAGCCCATCGAGGTCTCTGACGCGAATGTCCAAGATCACTGAAGGAGCCAAGGCCACGGCGCGAGCCGTGTTGCCACTTGCGGTGCGCAAGCCCCTGGCGGCCTGGATGAGTCGGCAGAGGTGGATGCCGAACAGTGATTGGTGGGCTGTTGAGCTGATTGCAGACTGGGCCACACAGGACCCCAATGCCTACCACCGGTTCTGCTGGGCCCATCACATGGGCTATGCGGAGTCGTACGAGGTAGACCAGCGATTCGGGGATGAAAACGTCCATCCATCTCGGCAAATGTTGTTCGATGAGTTGATCGCGTTCCTTAAGGAACGTGGGATCAACCCGGCCAAGGAGATTCGTTCAGTCTTCGATGTCGGGTGCTCGATGGGGTATTCGCTTCATCACCTCGAACGGGTCGTCTTTCCGGATGCGGAGCGGCTGGAGGGCATCGATATTGATGAATACGCCATCGAAGAGGGGGCAAGGTACCTGAAAAAGATCGGCTCTAAGGTTCAGATTTCCGTTGCCGACATGGGAAGCATGGAAAGAGCTTTGGGTGACGGGAAATTCGATCTCATCCTTTGTGCCGGTGTACTCATGTACCTGACAAGCGACGAGGCTGATAATGTTGTAAAGGCCATGCTGCAGCATACGTCGGGTTACCTCGTTATTGCAGGACTTGCTCACCCGGAGAAGGACAACAAAGACTTGGATCGATCCGCTGTGCGCGAACATGACGGATCGTTCATACATAATCTCGATACCATGGTACAGAAAGCCGGTGGATCGGTTTTGTATCGACGGTGGGAGGGCCAACTCGACGTCCACGGCAACACCATCTACTTCCTGTTCTGCGCCCCCGTTCCACAACCGGCGTCCAAGGTTGGTGCAGCGTGAGTGAATTGCCTTTTCGAATCCGCACCAAACGGAACCTGATTCGCGCTGGCCGCCTAGCGTCTCGAGTCATGGGACGCGACAACACCGTCTACGTAGACCAACGCGTCCTGGAGTACCGGAGTTACTGGTCCGGCGCTGCCGCGCGATTGTCCGCAACGTTCGAAGACTTAGCCGATGACATGTGGGAAGTCACACTCGGCAGGCATCGCACCCGCATCGTCAACTACATGACTGAAGCAGACGACCCGGTCACTCTGCACCTTGCGGGCGACAAACCGTACTGCATACAACTTGCGAAAAATGTCCGGCTCCCCGTCGCCGCAATTGGCGTGTACGATATCGACGAATGGGACGAGATTCTCGGAGTCCTCAACCGTGCTGAAGACCCTTTGGTGGTAAAACCTGCCTATGGATCCAGCTCCGGCCTGGGCATCACGACTCACGTACAAAGTCGGCGGGAATTGGAACGGGCAACACTGCTCGCCTCGCTGTACGACCCACGGATACTCATCGAACGTTTTGTTCCGGGTGAATCGTGTCGGTTGCTGTTTCTGAACGGCGAGATGATTCACGGTGTGCGGCGGCGCGGCCTGCGCGTAACGGGCGACAATGCGTCGCCAATCAAGCAATTACTCCGCCGCGACGGTGCACCGGACTTGACTCGCGATGCCACCACCCGCATCACGCTCGCGGCACAAGGACTGACGTTCGATACTGTAATTCCGGATGGTCAGTCAGTGGTGATTCGCAACCTTCCGCTCGGCGAGTCGAAACGCCGGGAGTTGCGAACGGTGTACAACGAAACCATCACCGACAAAGTCGGGCCCGCGTTACGCGATGAGGTTGGCCGGTTGGTGCGGGAGCTTCGCTGCCAATTCGTCGGTGTCGATTTAGTCACAAACGACCCCGCAGTGTCACTCGCGCAAAGTGGTGGTGTTTTTCTGGAGGTTAACACGACCCCGGGCATCCATCACCATTACCACACACGCGAGGAAAAAGAGCAACATCCCGTTGCCACGAAGGTTTTGGAATATCTGCTACAAGCACAGACACAAGACGCCGAAAATGAAGTAGGCGTCGCAGCATACGACTACAACCGCCCGCGAGGCGACATTCGAGGATGATGATCATGCATCGAGATCGGCCACTTACGGCAAGCGGGGGCGTGAGTACAAAACAGTACTTGCACAGCATCGGCGTCCCAGAACTGGCACCACGCACCTCCCCATTCGACCCGGGGTACGATCCTGTGACATTGGAAAGTCATTTGGATCAAAGCGCTCACCTCATGTCGACGCTCAAGATTTCCATGGCCTGTTGGCTGGTGGCGGACGAGGAATCGACCCGACGCAAATTCGCAGCGGCGCGCCGTTATTCGGTACAGACCGTTACCGGCGGGGGTCCATTCGAAGTGGCCGTCGCCCAGGGCCAGTTGGAGGGGTACCTCGATCTTTGCGCGGACGTCGGTGCGTCACGTATCGAATGCGGTGAAGGCTTCACAGATATGACTCTCAAACCCCGTGAAGTCATTTCCCTCGCCGAAACACGCGGGCTCGACGTCCAGTTCGAGGTTGGCAAAAAACACGGCGGAACGTTCGATGGTGACACCGTTAGCGAACTGATAGAACAGGGGTTGGAGTGGTTGGAGGCG
>JAZDDC010000107.1:0-31294 GCA_036679565.1 Gemmatimonadota bacterium | reverse complement strand
TCGGCGAGGGTTGGGTCGAGAGTGATTGCTTTTTCCGCCGCAGCCTTTGCCCTTGGCATGCCTTCGTTGGGTGGCAGCAATGTAAGCGTCGATGTGAGGAGCGAATAGCTGTCTGCGAGGCCGGCGTACGGCATGGCATAGTCGGGGTCCAGTTCAATCGCCTGCTCGTACAGATCAATGCTATTTCGAATACCGGACGGAGTAAACTTTTCCCATTGCGATCGGCCCTTCAAGTAGAGTGTGTACGCGTCGACGTTCTCGGTGCGTTTCCGGGCATGCTCCTGCTGTACGTCAGTTGTCAGTTTCGCCTTCAGTGCGTCTGTTATTTGAGCTGCGATCTCATCTTGGATGGTGAAAATATCCGTTAGTTCACGATCGAATTTTTCAGCCCAGAGGTGTGTGTCGGTACCGACGTCAATCAACTGAGCAGACACTCTCACGCGATTGCCCGATCTGCGTACGCTTCCCTCAAGGACGCTCTTCACACCCAATTCCGTGCCGATTTGCCGGACCGTTTTGTCTGACCCTTTGTATTTTGCGACGGAAGTGCGTGATGTTACCCTCAAAGACTCCACATTGGACAATTGGGTGATGATGTCTTCGATGATTCCGTCTGAAAAGAACTCGTTGTCCGGATCGGCACTGAGGTTTGCGAACGGGAGGACTGCCACCGATGGAGCGTCCTTTTTGGGTACGTCGTTGTTGGTGACAGCAAACGCAGGGAGTGTGTCAGGAATGAGGATGCCATCTCGTGTCAAACGCGGTTTGATTGCGCTGATGAATTCTTCGATCGTCGTTTGACGGTCATCGCGATCCAACTGCATGGAGCGTTCGACGGCAGCGTCGATAGTGGCGGATATCGTCCAACCCGCATCACGAAGCGTGGGTGTTGGTTGCGTATACCGCGCTGCGATGATGGCGGCCATGGTGGGTCCGGGGAACGGTTGCATCCCGGTAAGCATTTCGTACATGAGTGCGCCCAAACTGTACACGTCGGAGCGCGCGTCAACGTCATCACCGCTTCCTTGCTCGGGGCTCATATAAGCGGGTGTACCGATGGGGACTCCTGCCACGGTGATACCGTCTTCACAGGCAAAGCAAAGCGCACGCGCGATACCAAAATCTGCCACAACCGCGTGCCCGTTTGACAACAAGATGTTTTCCGGCTTTATGTCTCGGTGAATTACGCCCTTCGAGTGGGCGTAGTGCAGAGCATCACCAATCTCCGAAATGATCTGCAGCGTTTCTTCAAAGTCGAAGCGACCCTCACGGGCCAGGCGTATGCGTAGCGTCTGCCCCTCGATATAGGGCATGACAAAGTACAGGAGATCGTCCGTCTGGCCCGCATGAAAGATGGGGATGATGTTGGGATGTGTGAGCTGCGCCGAAAACTCCACTTCACGCAGAAATCGTTCGCGCGCAACGGACGTCGCCAATTCTGGATCCAGCACCTTGATTGCGACTTCACGCTCAGGGTGCCGCTCCCGCGCCAAATGCACCGTTGCCATACCGCCGCGCCCCACCTCGCGTTCGACGATATAGCGGTCGTGTAAGGCTTCCTTCAGTCGCTCGGTCAGATCAGTCTCTAGCATGGCTGCTCTAAAGGTAATTGGGCGCCCCGGCCTCGAGGCAATGCGTACTGGCTTAAGCGCCTCCCACAGGCCATCCGTTCCCTCCACGGGCGATCCGTGCCCTGAAATTGACCGCGGTCTATCGCCGTCCCCGGCGTTCCTATACGTTCTCCGGCTCTTGAATGGCAGACCGGTGGAGGGGGAATGGCTAGCGCGCTACCTGCAGAAATGCTGCGATTCTTGACCAAACTCGATCGCAACAACAACCGAGAGTGGTTTCAGAACCACAAACCGGACTTTGAACAGTATGTCCGAGACCCATTGTTGCAGTTTATCCGGGAATTCGAGTCACATCTTCACAAGATGAGTGGTCATTTCGTTGCCGACGATCGATCAAACGGCGGTTCGTTGTTCCGGATTTACCGAGACACACGCTTCTCGCGTGACAAAACTCCTTATAAGACGTGGGCCGCGGTCCAGTTCCGGCACGAACGCGCGAAGGATGTCCACGCTCCCGGATTTTACTTGCACATTCAACCAAAACAGATATTTGCCGGTTGTGGCATCTGGCATCCTGACGGCGACGCCGTGCGTGGCGTACGTGACGCCATTGTCGAGGAAACTGCCAAGTGGAAGCGCGCGACGAGAGGTAAGTCGTTTACGAACCATTTTGAGTTGGGTGGTGAGTCGTTGAAACGCCCACCACGCGGCTACAATGCGGAACATCCCATGATTGTGGATCTGATGCGTAAGGATTTTGTGGCATCGGCTCCGTTCACCGTGACTGAGTTACAATCCAAAACGTTTGTTTCGCTTTTCGCGAAGAAGCTAAAAGCCGCGACACCGTTCATGGAATTTCTAACGAAAGCCGTTGGTTTGAAATGGTAAAACGTTTGAGAAACTTCGCACCACGAATAACCGGCCAACAATCATGAAAAGCGGAATCGTGCCGGCTGCGTTTTGGAAGGGGTTTGGCCCCGGACTACTTTGGGCCGCAGCCGCGATTGGTGTGTCGCACCTGGTCCAATCGACACGCGCGGGTGCGATGACCGGCTTCGAGTTGTCCGGTATCGTGTTACTTGCCCTGATTCTCAAATACCCTTTTTTTGAGTTTGCACCTCGTTACGCTGCTGCAACGGGAATGAGTCTGGTTGAAGGGTACCGACGCATAGGTAACTGGGCACTGTGGTTGTTTTTGGTTCTGACGATCTTTTCGTCTGTCATTGTGCAGGCCGCGATTGTCATGTTCACCGCGTTCCTGTTGCAGTATATCGTCGGTATCGATTGGCCGCTCACGGTTTATGGTTTGCTTGTGATCGGCGGTTGTGTCGGGTTGTTGTGGTTAGGCCGCTATCGTGTGTTGGATCGCACGATCAAAGTCGTTTTGATATTACTGGCCGTTTCCACGCTGATAGCCGCTGGTGTCTCACTGCCGCGCGCCGACTTTTCAACTGTAGCCCTTTGGCCCGCCATGGGGCCCGGAAGTGTCGTCACACTCGCGTTCATCTTGGCCTTGGCCGGCTGGATGCCTTCCGCGCTGGACATCTCCGTGTGGAATTCTTTGTGGACACTCGCCAAACACAAAGACACCGGCAGTGAGCGGTCACTCGCCGTATCGCTCCTCGATTTCAGAATCGGCTATTTCGGAACGGGAGTACTTGCGTTTGCGTTTATCCTGCTTGGATCCAGTGTCATGTACGGTGCAGGACAGGAGTTTAGTTCCGCTGGGCCCGCGTTTAGCGTACAACTCGTGGAGTTGTATTCCAGCACGCTCGGCGAATGGATGAGACCCATCGTTCTCGTGGCCGTCTTTGCGACGATGTTCTCGACCTCGTTGACCGTCATCGACGGATACCCACGCGCCCTCGATCGATGTCTTCGCAACATCCTCGATAAAGACGCGTCCCCAACCGATGCGTCGGTCGGTCGGTCGTATTGGTTGGCCATCGCGTTTCTTGCCGTGACCACACTTGCTGTTGTTGGTGTTTTTCTGGGTTCGCTCACGTCAATGGTCGACTTCGCAACCATTTTTACATTTATTACAGCGCCGGTGTTGGGTTACCTCAACTTGCGTGCGGTGACGTCGTCGGACGTCGCACCCGAGCATCGACCCGGCAAAGGACTATTGGGACTCGCTTATGTCGGGCTGGTGTTGCTTGGTGGAACCGCAATTATCTACACGATTTCGCTCATTTAGCCGCTGGAACACGGCCGGCTTTCTTGTGGCGGTGATGGTTCTCGTCCAAGGGTGTTCTCCGCGAGGCAGTCTCGAACGGGATCCCGATTCCGAATTCAACGGGCGAGTCCTACCCACACCCCTGTCCAAAGCGGACTTCACGCTCGCTGACATGAATGGCGAACCGTTCGAATTTCTGAAACAGACGGAAGGCTTTGTGACGCTTCTGTTTTTTGGCTATACGTTTTGTCCCGATGTGTGTCCCATCCACATGGCTAGCATCGCCGCCGTACTCCAACAAATGTCACCGACCGAAGCGGCGAGATTCAAGGTCGTGTTTGTTACGACGGACCCTGAACGAGACACGCCGGCACGGTTGAGGGAGTGGTTGCGTGCGTTCGATAGGAACTTCATCGGACTCACGGGGACTCTTGAACAGGTCAACGAAATCCAGAAATCGATAGGTCTTGGCGAATCGTTCCGCGAGGATCTGCCTGACGGCGACTACGGTATGGCTCACGCGGCACAAGTGCTCGCCTACACGACCGATAACCTCGCTCACCTTGCGTACCCGTTTGGAACCCGTCAGGTCGATTGGGCGCACGATTTACCAATCTTGGCACGCGGTTGGCGCTAGTGCGGTTCAATCAGAAGGTGGTTTGCGCGGTCGCGATTTTACTCGGCGGCGCCTGTGATGTCCCGGCGGGAAATGAAACTGCCACGGAGGACGTCGTGGTTGCTGCCGTGGGCGACGTGACGATCGAAAACCCATACGCCCCGGAGCCGGTCACACCAGACGTAGGTGCTCTCTATTTTACACTGCGCAACCACGGGGACCTTCCAGATAGGGTCACGTCGGTTATGGTGAATCTCGCGAGCGATGTTTCCCTCCACGACCAAAGCCGTGCGGGCAACTCCGTGCGGATGGTTGCGGTGGAGTCGATTGAGATACCACCGCGTGGATCCGTTGCTCTTAAACCCGGTGGCGTCCATGCCATGCTTCGGGAATTGAGTAGACATTATCGGCGTGGCGACTCGCTGTCTGTGACTGTCCAATTTGCAAATGCCGGCGTGGCGACCTTTTGGACACCGGTCGTGTCCTATGTCGATGTCGTGGATCGCATGGAACACGGTCATCGCGAAGCGCAACACTGATCTCGGACCGACGACATGAACTGGTGGTGCAGCACAACTGATGAGGCGTGGACGTGGTCGTGGCAAGCCTACCCAGGTGTGTGGCTTTTTGTCATGACGTGGGCCGTTGCGTATGCGGTGGCCGTAAAACGTCTTGGTACGCTGGAGAAACCAACAAAAAAGCAAGTTTATGCGTTTGCAACAGGGCTTTTGGCATGTTGGATTGCCGCGGATTGGCCGGTTGGGGCGCTTGCGTCCGGTTATCTCCTCAGCGTACACCAGCTGCAGTACGTACTGTTCGTCATGGTTGCACCACCGTTGATTTTGTTTGGTACGCCAAGCCCCGTGCTTGCTTCGGTAACACAGCGCCCTGCTATCCAACCGTTGACTACGTTGATTGAAAAGCCGGTGGTGGCAATCTTGGTGTGCAACGCGATCGTTGTGCTCACGCACTTCCCGTCCGTGGTGGACGGGTTGATGCAGTATCAGTTAGGATCTTTCGTACTCGACATGGCGTGGCTCTCTGCGGGATTCGTTTTGTGGTGGCCGGTTCTTCAACGTGTTCCGTCAGATCGCAGCTTGACGTATCCAGCCCGATTCATTTATCTGTGGGTCGCCACCCTCATACCGGGCATTCCAGCAGCATTTTTCTTCTTCGCGAGATTCCCCATCTATCAAACGTACGAGCTTGCACCGCCGTTGGGTCTGCAAACTGTGGACGACCAATTCGTCGCCGGGATCGTGATGAAGTTCGGCAGTTTTGTCATCGTGTTGATTGCCCTGTCAATTCTGTTTTACAAATGGTACGCCGCTGACCGGAGTCCACGGCATAAGATGGTCCTGCCTAAGGGAACCGCAGGACGGAGAGATCTTTATGAAATCAACTAATTCGAGCATTCGACATCCTGTCGTCGCGGCCGTCATTTGCATAGCGAGTGCGTGTACGAGTTCGGGCGAAGTCGCCGAGCCTGCGGACTTGGTGATTCGCAACGCGAGGGTCGTGACCGTCGATCCGGCCATCCCGGATGCGGAAGCGATTGCAATGACGGGCGATCGGATCACAGCGGTGGGGTCAAATAGTGACATTGATGCGTACGTGGGGAGTGAAACGGAAGTCGTCGAATTAGATGGTCATCTGGTCATACCGGGCTTTATCGAAGGTCATGGGCACTTCATGGGTCTCGGCCAGGCAAAGATGAACCTCGACCTCACACAGGTTACGAGTTGGAATGAGATCGTCGATATGGTCGCGCACGTCGTGGGTGACGCGCCACAGGACACGTGGATTGCCGGTCGTGGGTGGCATCAGGAAAAATGGACGGAAACCCCAGTGGGCAGTGTCGATGGTGTCCCCACCCACGAGAGTCTGAGCCGTGTTTCGCCGAATAACCCGGTGTTGCTGACACACGCCAGTGGTCACGCTGCGTTTGCAAATGGTCGTGCGTTGCAGATGGCCGGCATTGATGCCGCCACGCCCGATCCCGAAGGTGGCGAAATCGTCCATGATGCGCAGGGTAACCCTACAGGTTTGCTGCGCGAGACTGCGCAACAACTGGTTGGGAGGGTTCAAGCTCGTACGTCCGCAACTCGTTCGGATGAAGAACGCAATGCGGAAGCCCGTCGCATCGTCGAACTGGCGGGTGAAGACCTGCACTCGAAAGGAATCACGAGTTTCCACGATGCTGGTGTGTCGTTTGAAACCATCGATTTTTATCGTACTCTCGCATCGGAAGGCAACCTGCCGGTGCGACTTTATGTCATGGTTCGCGGCGAGTCCAACGAAGTGATGGACCAACGACTGCCAGACTACCGCATGGAGAATGAGTACAATGGTTTTCTTACGGTTCGATCAATCAAACGGCAGATTGATGGCGCGCTTGGTTCGCACGGTGCGTGGTTGTTGGAACCGTACGAGGACATGCAGACGAGTGTAGGATTGGTGCTCGAACCGGTGGAGGATATTAGAGGAACGGCCCAAGTCGCCATCAAGCATGGTTATCAGGTCAACACGCACGCTATCGGTGACCGCGCCAACAAAGAGGTGCTGGATATTTACGAAAGCGTTTTCCAAGAAGCAGGTGCCGGTTCAGACCTGCGCTGGCGCATAGAACATGCACAGCATCTCGATCCCGCTGACATACAACGATTCGTCGACTTGGGAGTGATTGCGTCAATGCAGGGCGTACATGCCACCTCAGACGCGCCCTGGGTTTTTAGACGTCTCGGCGCAGAACGGGCGGAGTCGGGCGCGTATTTGTGGCGCTCACTGATCGATGCTGGCGTTACGGTGACGAACGGCACGGATGTCCCGGTGGAAGACGCTAATCCCATTGCGAGTTTCTACGCCTCTGCGGTACGCCGCTCCACCGACGGTTCAATTTTCTTCCCGGATGAACGAATGACTCGCGAGGAAGCGCTGGAGTCTTACACCATTAACAGCGCGTACGCAGCATTTGAGGAGAACGTCAAGGGCTCGATAACGGCGGGCAAATATGCAGACATCGTCGTTTTGTCGCACGACATTCTCGTAGTACCTGAAGACGAAATCATGAACGCAAGCGTATTGTACACGATCATCGGTGGCAAGATTGTTTTCCGGCCTGAGTCGAACGAGTAAACCTAGTGGTCCTTCATCAAATCCATCATCTTGTCGGCGTCTTCCGGTGGCGTTGTAAAACGACTGACAACGATCGTCGTGGCCGTAGCCAACACGAAGCCGGGAATGAGTTCATATAACAGGGGACTCAGTGTCGCAGAGGTTTCCCAGACAATTGTAACGACGGCACCGACGGTGACACCTGCGAGGATTCCCGCTCGGGTTGTGCCCCGCCAGTAGAGTGCGAGGATCGATGTTGGTCCTAGGGCGGCGCCTAGACCGGCCCACGCGAACAGCACCAGCCAAAATACCAATCCCTCAACGGCGAATCCAAGTATCAACGAGGCGGCCACCAAGGCGACTGTGGTGATCCGGCTGTATGTCACGAGTCGTGTTTGATCCAACTCTGTACCGCGTCGTATGATACGTTCGTAAACATCACGGACCACACTTGAAGTAGCGACCAAGAGTTGCGAATCTGCGGTGGACATGATGGCCGCGAAGATCGAAGCTACGACCACACCAAAGAGAATCGGATGGAGATGTTGTTGCGCAAGTAGCGGATACAAATTTTCCGTGTCTGCGCCGGGAAGCATTGACACGTCCGGGAAATAAGCTCGTCCGGCAAGACCGATAAACACCGCGCCCCATGACATTACGACATTCCAGGTGGTACCGATGATTGCCGCGTACCGTAATTCATTTGCGTCGCGTATGGACATGTAGCGCACGATAATGTGCGGATTTCCGGGTGAGCCAAGACCGATGCCAACGAAACCCACCGCCACGCCAATAGAAATGGCAAAGGGATCAACCATGGATGGGTCGAGCGAACTCAGCTGATCCATCACAATCGTAAGTCCGCCGGCGTTGGTGATGGCGACGATGGGTAGGATCACAAGTGCGCAAATCATAAAACAAGCTTGCAGCATGTCTGTAAGGCTGACTGCCAAAAACCCACCGAGTGTTGTGTAGATCAATACGATGGCTGCGGTTACCCAAATCCCCGTGGATGGACTGAGGCCAAAGCTGGCGGCAAATGCTTTGCCACCGCCGACAAACTGAGACGACACATAGCTGACCATGAAGATGAGTATCACGATTGCTAGCGTGCCGCGAAGAAGTCCGTTCTTGTCGCCAAAACGCGCGGCAAAAAAATCGGGCAACGTTACACAATCGTATGCTTCCGCAAAACGCCGAAGACGACGTGCATAAAAGAGGAACAAAAACAACTCTGCTATGATGTATCCGACCACAGCCCAAATCGCAGATGGACCGCGAGCGTAGGCCATTCCGGTAACCCCCAACAACAACCACGCACTGCGTCCGGAAACGACAGCCGAAAGTGCTACGACGAACGGGTGCATCTGCCGGCCGCCTACAAAAAACTCTTTCAACCCGGCGGATGAGAATTTCGTGGCGTATATGCCGACACCCACGATCAATAGCAGATATCCTATGAATGCCCCAACCGCGTACGCATCGGCAGTGATCTGAACCGTGGTAGGTTCTTGTATCACTTTGAACCTTTCCCCGTGATCGCTACCATAAGAGCCGCCACGGCGATGATCGCCAACGGAAGCACGAACATGATGAGTACGAACGTCAGCAAAACGAAACCTCCGAAATGAGCACGGTTATCCGCTAGTGGGCTAAATCCGGTTCCTTTAAGGAAGGTGCACGTCTAGTATGTAGTCGGATCAGGGGTCGTGCGTAACGGAGACGTGAGATGCTGATACTGAACGCAGCCGAAGTTCGAAGCGCGCTTCCAATGTTGGAGGCCATTCGCTCCATGCATGAAGCGTTTACTGCCCTTCACAGAGGCCGCGCTATCATACCGCTACGCTCGCATGGCGATCTCGGTGGACTGACCATGTTGACCATGCCTGGCATGATAACCGAACCGATGCGGGTCGGAGCGAAAATCATATCAATCGTGCCAACAAACGACGCTCGTGACATGCCTGTGATCCAGGGCGTGGTCATTGTGTTCGACCCGGATACGGGAGCACCGACATGCTTGCTCGACGGTCAAAGTTTGACGGCGTTACGAACGGGCGCCGCCTCGGGGCTCGCGACTGACTTGCTTGCATCGAAGAGTGCGGCGCGTCTCGCGATTCTCGGCTCTGGTCCGCAGGCGGAGACACAAGTTGAAGCTGTGTGTACTGTTCGCCGTATCGAAGAGGTTTCCGTCTGGTCTCGCTCGTCGGCTAACGCCGATCGTTTTCTGCAACGACTTGCATCCGGACCGTTGGCGGATAGTGGAGTGAGGTGCCGGGTTGGCAAGTCCCCAGCAGATGTTGTTCGCGATGCCGATGTGGTCTGTTGTGCCACCCGTGCCACTGAGCCAATTCTATTGGGAGAATTTCTCCAACCCGGAGCACATGTCAATGCGGTCGGTTCGTACACTTTAGAGATGCAGGAGTTGGACACGCCACTTCTGCGCGATGCGTTCGTTGTGGTTGACGACGTCGAGGCTGCGTTGTCCGAGTCTGGAGAGTTAGTGAGGGCCATTGACGCGGGCGCACTTCTGCGTTCAGAACTCGCCACACTTGGATCTATCGTGCTTGGCCAATGTACGCGTCAACAAGAAAGGGGCCAGATCACGGTTTTTAAATCGGTTGGTTTAGCGGTACAGGATCTTTGCGCCGCCGCTCGGGCTACCGCAAAAGCTCAGGAACGGGGTATTGGTACGAAGATTGATCTTTAGCGCCATGTCACCAGCCATACCCGCCCGAGTTTGATGGCGGGTATGATGGCGTCGGCCTCCTATCTCCTGATACGCGGCTGCGGGAGTGGAAACACCACGGTACTCTCGCTACCGTCTTCGGCGACCGCCGCCACACCGAAGTAATAGTTATCGACGATCAAGCCGTCAAAGCGGTACTCGTTTACCTTGCCAATCCACCTGGAGTTGTCCCACGTGGGTGAATCTGTCCGACGCCAGTGAACCCGATACCCCGCGACGTTCGATGCGTCATTTGGTGCTTCCCATTGCAAAGCTGCGGCGGGGCGATTCGCGCCCGACAATATCAGGTTCTGCGGTGGGCCGGGTGCGGCGGCAATGGATGCAAGTGTTGCCGCGTTGAGCGCCGTCAATTTTGCCGCATACGCAAAGTCGACAGACTCCAAAACATCCCCATAGTGAATCCCATTCTCGTCGCGAATAGTTTGATGTTGGCGGTTATAGTTTTCGTTCGTTTCCATGATGCGAACACCTGGAAATCCGACGTCAGCAAATGGCCTATGATGGCCGCCACGTCCAAAGCGGTCCAGCCGATAGATCATCATGACATCGAGGTTGGGCAGATACACATCGGCGATACGATCGACGTACCGGGCTAGCTGTCGTGAACTGCCATCGACCTCGCCACCACCACGTCGCAGGAGGGACCATTGCATTTCGGTCAAACTGCGAATGCGGTCCAGCCCCGAGTCTAACTCTGCTGTGTTTCCCTGCGTTGCCGCGACACGAATACGCTCGATCGTTTCATCGACCAATGCGCGGACACGCGGGCTCATCGGTGTGGGGTCAGAAAAAACACGCGCCGTGAGGTTTTCGGTCACGCCGCTTATCCCCTGCGTGTTGCCAATCATGTCGTTGTTGAGCACACCGACAATGTTCCACTGCTGTTCCCGTGCATGACGTGCCACCGTGCGCCCACCGAACAGACCCTGTTCCTCGCCCGAAAGACCCATGTACACGATGGAGCCATTGAACTGGTATTGGGACAGCACACGAGCCGCCTCCAATGTCCCGGCCATACCGCTGGCATTGTCGTTTGCACCGGGAACCGAGTCGCCCGGTTCCCATCCCGCACCGCGACTGATGATAGCGTCGATGTCGCCACTCATCATGATCATCCGGTTTGGATCGGTGCGGCCACGTTGGATGGCGATGACATTGACGACGTTCATGGAGTCGGGGATACTCCGTGCCGGAGGGTAAACCTCCTGAATGTAGAAAACGTCCAGACATCCCCCACACAAAGCAGAAATGGCTTCGAATTCGGACTTGATCCAACGACGCGCAGCGCCGATTCCTCGGGTCTCGGATAACGTGTCGGAGTTCGTGTGTCGCGAACCGAATCCCACGAGGCGGGTGATATTCAGCTTGATGTTTTCGGCAGATACCGCGGCGACGATGTCGTGGACCCGGGGATTCTCGAAAGTTGGTGGTGGTAACTGCTGTGCAGTTGCTGTGGTGGATGCCAGCAAGAGCGCGGCGCAGCCAAACAACGAAGTACGTTCTTGCACAGTGCCTCCAGTCAGATAGGTTGAATATCTCATTGATACGGTTCGGTTCGCGGGTAGCGTACGTGCCACTCCAGATTGACGCAAGCGTCCCTGGCAATATGTTCATGCAACCCGAATCCAGGCACCAGGAGGCATGAATGCGGTTAGCAGAGACTTTAGGGCTGGCCTCCGCTGTACTCTTGGCGGCTTGTCAGCCTTCGCTAGAACTGACAACGCAGCAACGAAACATCGAAACGAGCATCGTGGAGGATCGTATCGATGAATGGGCGCAGGCCATCAACAACCGCGAACTGGAAACCGTTTCTGGCATGTACGAAGAATCGGACGGTGTTGTTGTGACATGGCCCGACGGCACCAGAGCCATGGGCGCTGATGGGGCGACACAGGCTCTGACCGACTACTACAACAGCATCCAGTTCCTCAACTTGGGACCGCAGAACGTCTCGGTTGATGTTTTGAACGCAGAGGTGGCCGTAGCGACGTTTAGGTTTTCGATGGACGTCGTACACAACGACACCCGCCGCGATCCGTTTGCCGGCCAGGCTACGATGATTTGGCGACATGACCGTGAAGCGGACGAATGGCGAATTCGCGTCCAGCAGTTGGCTAGAAATCCGTCCTAACTCAAAAAAGGCGGTCGGTCCTCAATTGGTTGCCGGGCACGTACACCCGGCGACCCGGGGAGTCTAAGTCATTAGTAGTTGGTCGCTTGGGCGCGAATCCTGGGAGCACACAAGTGCTTGTGCAAAGCGAATTTGGACGTTATCCTGTGCTGACCACCACCGGAGGCCCGCGCTGTCGGACCCCTTCCTTAGCTCGGACGAATGTGCTGAACAAGCTCATCAGCTCTACGTCGCCGGGCGCTATGACGAAGCTCTCGAACTCCTCCGCAACGCCTTAGAGCTGTACCCGCTCTCGGCGGAGCTGCACGTTGGTGTCGGTTACGCGAGACTGGCGCGAGAGGAGTTCGCCTGGGCACGGATCGCCTTCGAAGAAGCGTTGGCCCTCGAGCCTAACCAAGAAGATGCTCTTGCGGGCATTGGCGAGGCCCTGATCAAACTCGGTCAGCCGGATCGCGGTGTAAACTGCTTTGATCGAATCCTGGCGTTAGGGTATGCCGAAGATCACGATCTGATGTTGCAGATCGGGCGGACCTTGTTCCGCGAAGGCATGTTCGAACGGGCGAGGTCGTTTTTCGAAATCGCCGTCGAGCATCACGCGGATTCTGCCGAAGCGTCGGCTTGTTTGGGATATGCGGTGCATCGTCTCGGAGACGAGACGGCCGCGATTGGTTGGCTCACGCGGGCATTGGAGATGGACCCCACCGATTCGGAAGCCAACATCTATCTCGGCAACCTCCGTTACGATCGCGGTGACTATGACGATGCGTTGACACATTTTGGACGGACGTTGCCAGACGATCACCTCGAAGAACTTGCTATCTGGCGCTATATCGAACTCAAGAAAACCGTGCTCGGCATAAACCCGACGGATGTTTCCCTGTACCCCTGGCTGAGTCGATTCCAAGAGCTTACCGAAGCGCTTGGGCCGGAAGATCGGTTGTTGGCAGAGATCGAGTCTCGGTTGCCGGATGGTACAATTCGTGACCCGCGCCAACTCGACTTTTTCGCCACACTGCTCACTGAATTACAAGGTATGAAGCGGCGGAACGCGGACACGCACGACGTGACGGTCGCCGACGGTACGAGATATATCGGTACCTGGGATGACATCGTGCTTCAAATGAAACAAGATGATTCGGAATGGGCCGGTGGTGCAATCGCCGACTACATGGAAGCCATTGCGACGAAGAACTCTCACAACCAAGACGTACGTATCCCGGTCACGGACGCGGAAAGTTTCATTCGTGGAATTGCAGCGGTCGGTCTTGTGACGATAAAGCGCTGAACGACCGGCGCGTCTTCAATCGTCCCTCGCTTTCACTGGCATCACAGATAGATGTGGACTGACCACGTCGTTCGTACGGTTCTCTCCAACGGCCTGACGATCATTGTCGAACGTCACGCCGCGGCTCCGGTCACGGCCGTGGTGACCCACGTTCGTGCGGGCTACTTCGACGAACCTGACGAATGGGTAGGGATATCACACGTCCTCGAACACATGTTTTTCAAACGGGCGGAACTGGCGGACGAGATTCAGCGTTTGGGCGGATATCTCAATGCCGGTACCATCTACGAGAAAACGATCTACTACGCAGTACTCCCGAGCGAACCTGGGAGCTTATCCGCGGCGTTGAAACTACAGGCTGATGCCCTTACCAAATTGACCGTCGATGATGGTGAGTTGGCGAACGAATTGGGTGTCATTATCCAAGAGGCCAAGAGAAAAAGGGACTCCCCCACGGCGGTTGCCGGAGAAACCCTGTACGCCAATTTGTTCGCGCAACACCGCATCAGACGATGGCGTATTGGGACGGAAGATGGCTTGCGTCGGTTCACACGCGATGACGTCCTCGACTACTACCGAACACGTTACACTCCTGACCGCACTGTCGTGGCCATCGTGGGTGATCTTGATCCCGACGAAGCTCTCGCCGCTGCGCAGTCCGAGTTCGGGTCGTGGGACCGGGAACCGTCCACGTTTTCTGGGTCACCGGTTGAAACGCATCCGCCGCCGCCGTCCTTCGAGCTTCTGCGTGGCGATGTGAGTCGTGCGATCGGTGTCTTGGGTTGGCGGACAAGGGGTGGTTTACATCCGGATGTCGCGGCGTTGGATGTTGCGTCCGCGGTGTTAGGTACAGGGCGGGCGTCATGGTTGGGCCGAGCTGTGCGGCAGCAAGGATTGGCATCGGGCGCCAGTGCCAGTCACTACTCTCCCGAAGACATTGGGGTGTTTACCTTATTTTTGGAAGGGCGCGCTGACCGTCTTGACGACGCCATCGAGCGTGGTATCCAACTCGTACGTGGGATGGCCGAGTCGGGAATACACCACGACGATCTCGCGTGCGCAAAAGCGTTGATGGATTCGGGCTGGTCTCGCAGGATGGAGACGGCCGACGGCCGAGCCATGATGTTTTGCGAGTTCGAAGCACTTGGCGGTTATCAAAAACTCGACAGTTGGTCTGATGCACTCAACGCGGTAACTACCGATGACGCGACCGCCGCCGTTCGCAAGTACCTGAGCGCGGATAACGTATCCGGAGTCGTCTACACGGACGCTGGCTCTAACAGTCGGTACGTCACTGCAGACTGGCCTGTGCCTGTCACAGCCCGACCACCCAAAGATGCGTTCATACCGTCTGGTTTCAAAACCTACCGGCCCGCCCCCGCCCCCCCGTCCACGGGTCGCGCGTTTCCGGACGAGACGATTTTAATTGAGTTTCCCGGCGCGGACGTGCTTGTGCGGTCGAAACGCGGCTCCGGTTTGGCGTACGTAGGCATGTACGCCGACAGCCTACGTGCGGACGAACCCGTTGGCCAAGCGGGTATTACATCACTCATGTTGCGTGCGAGTGTTCGGGGAGCAGGTCAGTGGAACGCGGACGACCTCGCTCGCCTCGCGGAGAGTCTCGGTGGTTCGGTGGTACCCACCATGCTTGCAGGTTGGGCGGGTTGGGGTATCACCACAAAGCAATCTTCGCTCGGGTCGGCGGCTACGTTGCTTGTCGAGATTGCCCGGTCGGCCACGCTCGATGGGGCGATGGTCGAAGTAGAAGGATCCCTGCTAGCCAGCGATGCCGCGCGCGCACTCGACGACATGGCCCACTATCCGATTCGTCGTGTGATCCAAGACGGCTTGCCTGGTGCGTGGTACGGTGTTCCGGTCTTGGGTGAACCGGACGTCGTGAATCGCATCGGACACGACGCGGTGCGCGAGTGGGCGGAAGAACTTCGCCGCCGTCGGTTGACAGTTGTTGTAGTAGGGGACGGAAGTGTCGAAGAATTGATTTCCCAAGCGATGGTATTTGAGACGTGGCCGGCGGCTGAGCGACTTTTGCCAACGACCCGTGTTTTCGAATGGAAATCGACGCGTGGTTCGGAGCCACGTGACAAAGAACAGACCGCAATGGCGATGGCGTTTCCCGCCGCGCCGTATGGCTCGCCCGATCATCGGCCCACGGTTGTTGCTGCTTCCATGTTAGGCGGTCTGGCGGGTCGTTTGTTTCATGATCTGCGCGAACAACGTGCTCTGGCGTATACGGTATCCGCAAGTGCGTGGTTCCGTCCCAGGGCGGGGGCGCTACTCACGTACGTTGCGATGTCACCGGGTCGGGAAGACGAGGCGCGGCAACAAATGTTGGAGACATTGGAAACATTTGGGCGTGGTGGCTTCACAGATGACGAAATTGAACGGGGCCGCAACTATGTGGCCGGGCAGTTGCAGCTCCGGTACCAGAGCGCTCATGCCGTCGCGGGGGATATCCTATCGGCATGGCTGAACAACGATCTCGAAGATCTCAGCGGCCGGCCGGATCTGTATCGGAACATACCCGGCACGGACGTTGAAGCGGCTATGCAACGAATTGTCGTACCGGATGCTCGATCGGAGTATGTGGTGCGTGGTGGCGGTCCTTCAGTCGCAGAAGCGGGCGGGTGATGAATTCATCTCTCCGCGAGACCAATGTTAGAACATCGACATCGCGAGAAACGACTGGAGATTATTATTTGCGGTTCGCAACCGTGAACAGAGCAGGCGCACGGCGGACCATTGAACCTTATATGCCAAATCTCGATTGAAATCGAGTAACATCTCGAAATCAGGGCGGCTGATGGTCAGCAGGACGGTGTCTTTGTTGGCGAATGCATCTGTTGAGCGTTGCGACCGGTCGAAGCACGCCATCTCGCCGAAACAGGCACCACGCGCGAGTACCGTCAGGGCCTCCTCGCCGGATCCGGGCACGTTGCGAGATATGCGTACCTCGCCCTCGGCAATGATAAAAAGCCGGTTACCGGGGTCGTTCTCGCCGAAAATCTTCTGGGCGGACTTAAATCGTTGCTCCGTGCAGATTTCGGAGACCGTCTGCAGCTCGGCATCGTCCAGGTCGGCAAAAAGCTGTGCTTGCTTCAGTAGTGATAGATCCATGTCCCGCCCATCTGTTGACCTTCGGGTCGAAGCTAAGTTCGGGATATGGGACCGGCAAGCGACCCACGACTTTCATGGCTCAACGGGGATCAATTACGTTGGTGAACGGCCAAAAATGGATTGGAATGAAACTCTGTCATTGTAGCCCACCGGTGATCCTTGCGAGCGCGGCTGTGATTCTTCTGACCGTCACCAACCCGGTTCCGGCGCAGGAGTTCTTGCCACCCGAGGAGCAAGAGGAACGCGGCAAGTTTTGGATCGGCCTCGACGGCTTTTCGACGCGGGTTGGTCTTGAACTGAGTGGCGATCGTCAAGGCGTACTCGGTGCCACGGTCGATCTGGGTTACCTCGGCTCCGAACGGCTTCGGCTTCGACCTTTTGGCGAGATCGGGTTCGGGAACGAAAATGACAGTTATGTGGTCGGCACCGACCTCATCTTGCGTCTCACGAGTGAACGCGAGATTGCGATTCCCTATTTCGGGCTCGGTGTGGGCGTCTTTGGCAGCGAATCGTGCGGCGCTTTGGAAAACTGCCCGGAAATCTGGCCGATCCTGACTCTCGGTTTTGACGTAAGGGTGCAGAGTCGGATCAACTGGCTCGTTGAATACCGGTCGGAAGATTCGTTTGGTCGACACAGGATCTTCATCGGGCTCGCCACCAGAACGGGGGGCTGAATGGACTCGTTACGTAGCGCTCACCTTGAATGGACGGGGCGTGGGCTGCACTTCCGCGGACGGGGAACGAACCCTGACACTCCGCTCATTGACCTCGATGGCGATGGCGGTTCGGGCCCGTCGCCAATGCACGTTCTTCTTCTTGCAGCGGCCGCCTGTGCCGGAATCGACGTCGTCATGATCCTCGGGAAAATGCGGGTCAAGATTGATGGGTTCAGCATCGACGCAACCGGGGAGCGTGTAGCAGACCCACCCAAACGATTCAGGGCGATAAAGTTGGTTTTCAAACTGGCGGGAGACGGGCTGGACCGCGCCAAAGCGGAGCGGGCTGTTCAGCTCTCCGTGGAAAAATATTGCTCTGTAATCCACACGCTTGCTCCGGATGTTCGGCTGGATTACGAGATTGAGCTGGCGTGATTGGCCCGTTGTACTGCTCCTCGTTGTAACGGGTACCCAGGCTAACGCTCAGAGCCCCACTACGACCTGGCAGGTCCACGCACTCGGTACGAGTGCCACTTCTCAGTTCATTGGAGCCGGCGTAGGGTTCGCACGGCGTGTTGGTGGACGTCTAACCTATCAGCTCTCGTTGACGCCCGGTGTGGCGCAGCGCGCCTTCGCGGTCCGGTCGGAAGGGATGTTGGTCTTTAGCCTCGACCCGGCGCGCCGTGGTGGCATTTCACCCTATGGTGGTGGTGGGATGGCGGTTTTGCTTGCCAAGAGGGCCACCGACGTTTTCTTGGTCTTGGTGGTCGGGCTGGAGTCGGCTCCCCGAACGAGATCTGGTTGGTTTGCGGAGTTGGGTTTGGGTGGTGGAGTCCGTGTATCCGTCGGGTGGCGAATCCGAGCCTAATCGCGGATTGGACGAAGGCCAATGCCTGGTGGTGGGCTAACTTAAACGGTTGATGCGGCTACGACTTCGTCACTTTCCTTGGCCGCGTCCTCGGGTCCGCTGACTTCTTTTTCCGCTTCGACGTCCACGGTTTCCTGTCCGTCAGAAGCACGGTTGATTACGGGTCGGCAGTACATCTCTCCGAGGTGTCGAAGTTTGTCGAGTTCTTTGTCGGACAAGTAGGTGTAACGGTCTGCGAGGTAGTCCATTGTGTCGTCGAACCATTCCTTCTGGTGCTCGACGGCGGCTTTGAGGACGCCGCAACGGAGGATGTGACTGAAGAGTTCGTTTCTGGCCTGGTCGAAAGAATCGACGGGTCTGCTGGAGCGGGTTGTTGGTTTTCTATCTGCCATTCGGTCCCTATGAGTGCGGTACAGCCCCGAAGTATAGATGGTCGTTCAGCCTCTCGCAACGGGATACCGGAACGAGAACCTCAACGGGTGCGTGTTTTGCGGTGATTCGGAGCGTTCCTCACTACACGGTGTCCGTAAGCGGCCATTACATTTCATGTGCGGGGCCAGACGGGAACATGCGGCCCCGCTTGCACGTATCCGCTATGGGTGTTGTGCCAACACAGGCACGAGGTTGATCGTTATGGATCATGAGCAAACATACAATGATGAGAGAGCGAAGAAGCTAGTTGCCCTCTTACGGGCCATGGCTCAAAGGATCAGTGCTTTACAGGCTGATGCCGACTTGCTGGCCGCTGGGCCGGAGCTGCAAAAACTGATGGGTGATGCGCGGAGTGAGTTGTTTCATTATGAAGTGCGTTGTACTTACGATACGCCGGAGATAGCGAAGAGTAGAAAAGTCGTCGCGGAAGCTGAGTCGCTCGCGTTTGAACCACCACGGGATTTTACGATAGACTTCGATAAGTCGGAGGATTTTCCATGGCAGGAATGAAGCGTTTTTATATGGGGTTGGCGGGAATTGCGGTTGTGGGATCCGGCGCCCTTTGGGTCACCAATCGACGGGCAGCCTCCATCGTGCCGCTTGGGCCAATTCCAATGGACGCAATTGTCAGCGGTCGAGAATTCCAGGGGTACGTACAGGGTAGTGACGATGCGCCCGTCACCATCATTGAGTACGCCGATTTCCAATGTCCCGGATGTCAGGCGGCCTGGTTGCTCACCGTGCAGGACTTAAAGGCGCGTCTCGTTACCGCTGGAACGGTGAAATTTATCTTCCGCGACTTCCCGCTTGAAATTCATGACAAGGCCCGACAGGCCCATCATGCGGCGGCGTGTGCCGACGAGCAGGGGCAGTTTTGGCCGATGCACGACACGTTGTTTGCAAACCAAGGTCAATGGTCCCCTTCGGCGGGTGTGGCCGAGCGGATTTTTCGGGGATATGCCGAAACAGTTGGTTTGAATGTCGAAGAGTATGACGCGTGTATGGCCGAGGGGCGATATCGTGGCCGCATTCAGGCGAGCTATGAAGGTGGTATTCAGCTCGGCGTTTCATCGACTCCCACGATGATCATTGGCGATCAGATGTTTGGTGGTTTGACGTACGATCAACTCAAACGGGTTGTCGATAGCTTGGTCGTTGAACCAACCCAGTGACACACAAAATGATCGCTGCGACGTTGTCGCTGATCGGCGTCTTCGTTTCGGTTTATCTCGCCATGTGGAAGTTGGGTTGGATGGGGATCATGGCGTGTGGAACCGGATCCTGCCAGTCGGTGCAGTTGTCTCCATATGCGTACGTATTTGGCATCCCGGTCGCATTTCTTGGGGTGTTTGGATACCTCGCGACTTTGGTGCTGAGTCTTGCTAGCCTCCAACCGAAGTTCATAACGGATCGGCGTGTGACGCTGGGGCTGATAGTGGTGTCGGGCATCGGTGTGGCGTTCACCGCTTACCTCAGTTATCTCGAAGCATTCGTGATCAACGCATGGTGTCGGTGGTGTCTCTTTTCAGCCGCAATCATCGTAGGTGTATTTGTCAGTTCGTTGTTTGGTTTACGGAATCAACCGAACGAATTGTCCGTGGGGAGCCCTGCCTGACGATCCAAGCACGGCGTAGGACGTGCCGTCCGTGCCGCCCGACATTCTTCGCGTCACATGCATAAAGGTCCGCTTCTCGTAGCACGAAACGCCACTCGGCGTTACGGGTTCCGAACCATTGTTCGGGGGGTTGACCTGTCGGTTTCGGCAGGCGATGTGGTAGTGCTCATGGGTCCGAATGGGGCGGGGAAGACCACGCTGTTGAAGATGTTGGCCGGTTTGATGCAACCCAACGAAGGAAGCATAGAGCGCCATGGAAGCATCTACGCCGTCATGCACGAAACACACTTATACGAAACGCTCACGGCGGTTGAGAACCTCGTGTTCGCTGCACGTCTTAAGGGCAGTGTGGATCGGCCGGGTATTCACCGACTCCTGCAGTTGGTAGGATTGACAACATGGCAAGACAATCGAGTGATGACCTACAGCAGAGGTATGAAGCAGCGGCTGTCCATCGCTCGAGCGCTGTTACACGACCCGGATGTATTGTTGCTTGACGAACCCTTGAGCAGTTTAGACGAGGAGGGGTGTTCCTTGGTTCTTGGCCTTCTCAGTGGATCTGATGGAAAGACACGCGCGGCGGTCGTCGTTACCCATCAGATCGACCGATTGCTTTCGTCATCATCGAGCGTAGGATTTCTGGTTGGGGGAAGTTTGCACGGGCCTTTACCTGTGGACGGTATGACTGTGGCGGACGTCAATCGTCGATATCGAGAGTTACTCACCAATGCGTGACGTACTTCGGGTTGCGTGGGCCATTGCGGCGAAAGACGTGCGAATCGAAATGCGTACTCGCACCGCCCTGTTGTCTTCTGTGGTCTTTGCGATTCTGGTCCTGGCCATATTGTACGTCGCGCGGGACCCAACTGCTGTTTCCGCACTCGAAATCGCCCCCGCGGCGTTGTGGGTCACCTTCAGCTTTGCTGGTCTCATCAATTTGAATCGCGCCTTTGCCATCGAGCGAGAAAACGACGCGATGTCCGGCATTTTGATGACGTTTCCAAACATCACCGGCATTTTTCTTGGAAAGCTCGCCGCCAATTTGATCTTTGTCGGTACAATCCAACTAGTGGCGTTCCCGCTTTTCGTACTGTTTTACGACGTACCCGTTCTTACCAACCTACCTTTGCTTGCCGTGGTTACCGTCCTGGCTACCATCGGCATGGTCTCGGTGGGAACGTTGTTGAGTTCCATCGTTGTCCAAACCCGCTTTGCGGAACTGATGCTGCCGGTGTTGCTGTTGCCATTCATGGTTCCGCCAGTCGTTGGGGCGGTCCAGCTCACCTCGCGCATCTTGGCAAATCGCCCTTTGAGCGAGTTGATGGGCGGGTTTAAGTTGTTGGCGGCTTTTGACCTGGTTTTTGTTGTGATGCCGATTCTCATTTTTAGTGCGACGTTTGATCGATGACTGACCGTACCAATGCACTCCGTCTTCTTAGCCGTGGCCAAATCCTGACCGTCATCGGACTTATCGGGTTTGGCTTCCTGATTGTGCGAGCGATGGCGTTTACACCGCTCGAAGTCCGACAGGGAGCGGCGCAAAAAATCATGTATGTGCACGTTCCTTCGGCATGGGCTGCGGGTGTCGCCATAATGTTGACCGGGCTTTTTAGCGCTGCGTATCTCTGGTTGCGGGATGAACGCGCCGATCGGGCCGCCGCCGCCTCTGCAGAGGTTGGAATTTTGTTTGGTACCGTGATGTTGGGTACAGGTCCGTTTTGGGCGAAGCCTGTGTGGGGTGCGTGGTGGGTGTGGGATGCACGCCTGACGTCAACGCTCTTTCTCTACTTACTTTTTGTCGGCTATCTGATCTTACGGGATTCGACCGAAGACCGCGGCATGCGAGCACGGTTTTCCGCGGTCGTGGGATTGATGGGACTGGTGCTCGTCCCCTTCGTCCATCTGACGGTTTATATGTTTCGAACACAGCATCCGGAACCAGTTGTTTTGAAACCGGAAGGGGTTACGATGCCCGGTTCGATGCTTGCCACCTTGCTGGTCGGTGTTGTGGTGTTCACCGTTTTATATTTCGGATTCGTTATGCAACGGTACGGATTGACCGTACTCGACGATTTGCGCCAGGAGGAGATGTACGATGCCGCCTGACAACGGTGCCTACATGATTGCGGCGTACATTGTCGGCGGCGTCATCGTACTCGCCTATGCGGTGTATCTTTTCGTAATGGCGCGTAAACTCAAGTAGTTTCCTTGGGTAGAAGGACTTTCGCCCAAAGCAACGCTGCAACCGTCCCGCCCAACAGCGGACCTATCCAATACGCCGCGTGACCCGTCCATTGCTGTGCGACCAATGCGGGACCAAACGCACGCGCCGGATTGAGTGCGGCGCCGGTTAACGGTCCACCAACCAATATCGCGAACACCAATACTAGGCCAATGGCGAACCCACCAACGGCCGGTGCCTCAGAGGACACGGCCGTGCCGAACACGGCGGTCACCAAAAAGAATGTCAGAATGGCCTCGATGAGAATTGCACCGACCAAATCGAGTTCGCCCGCAATACTCGGTGTTCCCAAGCTCACCGCTTGGCCTGCCGCCTGAGGAAAAATCAACATGACCAGCAGTGCCGCAACCGACGCGCCAAGGAGTTGCGTCCCGATGTAGGTGCCTGCCGTTTTTCCGTCAACTTTGTTTGCCATCCACAACCCCACCGTGACGGCCGGATTGAAGTGCGCTCCCGATACACGCATGAGTGCGGTCACCATGACGGACAAAACCAGCGCGTGTGCGAGCGCCACACCCAACAGACCAACTTGCCCGGGTCTCATGGCATCCGTCACGATGGCGCCTGTTCCTACAAACACGAGTGCGAACGTGCCGACAAATTCGGCGGTGAGCGCTCGGATGTTACCCATGTTGGTGGCTCCTCAATTGTGGTCGATTGTTTGGCTAGGTTGAATCCGCGGCAAAGGTAAGTGCATAGAGCGCCGTTGTCATTTTGTCGTGGTGTATTGGCTCCGATAATGCACCAGCGGTGGGCGATCGAATACCTCGCCTCCGCGGACCTCACCAAAAAATACTGTGTGGTCGCCAGCGTCAAACGTCGACCAAGGACCGCAAAGAATATGCGCTACCACACCGTCGAGCAGGCGTAGTCTGTTGGGCCCCTCGGTAGAGGTTACGCCGTCGAACGGATCGTGCAGTCCTTGCGCGAACAATTCCGACAGATGTCCTTGATCGTGTGCTAGGATGTTCAGGGCGAACCCGGTGTTGCCCGTAAGCGCGTCATGAAAAGCAGCGTTTTTGTTAACGCACACAAGTAGCAATGGTGGTTCGAGCGACACGGCGCTCACTGCGCTTGCCGTCATACCCAATGCGCGACCATGATCGTCTACCGTGGTGGCTACGGTGACCCCGGTTGCAAAGCAGCTCAACAATGCGCGAAATGCGGGTAGGGTTTCCGATTCAGGATTCATGATGCGTGTCCGCTTGCTTGCGGTCCGTTCGTGTCATTCGCCGAACCATTCGATTCGTTACGTTGCAGCAAGAGGGTTGAGAATACCCTCACGACGTTTCTCGCCTGATGTACCCCATCTCCAGCGCGTAGTCTCGAAGGAGCCGTTGTAGTGCCTGCCGGGCACGGAAGAGACGGGACTTTACCGTTCCCACGGGAACCCCTGTCACCTCCGCGATTTCCGCGTACGCCAGCCCCTCCATATCACTCAAAACCAAGGTCTCCCGAAACTCGTCAGGTAGCGAATTGATGGCGCGAATGACCTCATCATCGACAATGCGTTCAAAGAATTTTCCTTCAGGGTCCTCTTCGTGATGGTCCTTGAAAACCGTGAACGACTCGACCTCGTCAACGTCAACGGTTGGTCCGCGGTTTTTCTGGCGGCGATATTCGTTGATGAAGGTGTGGCGCAGAATGGTGAGCAACCATGCCCGCGCATTGGAGCCCTTGCGATACTGATGCCATGCCCGAAATGCCTTGAGCATCGTATCCTGGACCAGATCCTCTGCCTGGCTCTCGTCACCGGCCAGTCGGAGCGCGACACGATACACCGTGTCCAAATGAGGCAATGCCTCATCTTCGAACTCCTGGCGGCGATTCTCGGAGTGAGCGGGCATATCGGAGTGGCGCGAAATAGGACGTGTGCGGGTTGGTTCGTTGCAGGCAGTACAATCGCCACCGGTCGGGCGGTGCGCAATGGGCCTGCCGGGGACCGGGAGCCATAGTTAAGTTCTTCGCGCCTCCGACTGATCATCACAAATCGCAACATGAACACCCATGCTGTTATCCCATTTACCGTTCTCGAGGCCGTGCGCGCGGCTGACGTGGTGTCGATTGCTGCCGAGTTTGGCGAAATGGATGCCCTTTCTGCAGTGCGCCTGGGTCGGAGTCCCACAGTTTCTACACAAATCGAGCGATACCAGGCCCTGGCGCGAAAGGGGGTACGTGTCGATCCGCATGAAGTGGGTGGCATCATCCAACTTATCGGCAGGCGACGGGATGCAGATCTCGTGATGGCGGAGGCCGGACGTCTGGCAGGGGAGTACGCCGCTTTATGGTACGTAGGGCGGTTTTGGCGGGTGCTTCTTTACCTGGCGCCAGGGACGCTGAAGCGCCGACTGGGCGCCGCTATCGTGAAGCGAACGGCGCGGTCCGTATTTGAGGTGGATCTCGGCGTGGATGACTTCGCATCGTGGGAGGATGTGGGCGGTCTCAATGCGACGGCTGGGGAGGCAAGACCGTGCGAAGTGTTCCGCGCCGCCACAGCGGAACTTCTTAGGCGACTGACATCGTTTGACGGAGCGTTGTTTCATGTCGCTTGCCGTAAAGACGGCGATGACAGTTGCGTATGGAGCACCAATCCAAGGGATTGACCGAAGATGTCTATGTTAGAAGGCGTTGATTTAGCAGCAATCGGCAATGCATTGGGAGATGCCAATGTCGATGGTTGGCTACTCTATGACTTCAGGGGAATCAATCCGGTTGCGCGGCGCATACTGAAATCTGAAGGCATGGCGACCCGCAGGTTGTTTGTATACCTGCCGGCGGATGGTTCCGAACCTATCGCGGTCGCTCACCGGATTGAGTTACAGGCGTTAGAGGGATTTCCGGGAAGCGTGCGGCCGTATGCCGCGTGGCAGGAGCTACATGAGTCGTTACGCGGCATCGTCGCCGAGAAGACAGTTGCTATGGAAGTTTCGCCGCTCGACGAGGTTCCATACCTGGATTGGGTTCCGCACGGTGTGGTGCAACTTATCAATGACCTAGGCGGGACCGTCGTCTCCTCCTCTGATTTAGTAACGGGATTTGCTGCACGGGTGACGCCGCGCGAAATGGATGAACATTGTAAAGCCGCCGAACTCATTGCTTCCATTGCACGCCACACGCTCCGCGATGTCGTCACCGAAATGGGTGTTGCCCGTGAGACCACGGTACGAACACGTGTGCTGGATGCCATAGCGAACGCCGGTCTTGTGACGAGTCATCCTCCCCTTGTCGCGTTCGGCGAAAACGCAGCCAATCCGCACTATGAACCTCACGAGGGTGCGGACCGTCTCCTGGAGAAAGACCAAGTTATTTTACTGGATCTTTGGGGAGGCACGTCCCGACCGTCGGTTTTTGCCGATCAAACCTGGATGGGATTTTCCGGCTCGGCGCCGCCGGCAGATGTCGCCTCAGTGTGGGATGCGGTCAAAGGCGCGCGCAAAGCCGTGGTGGCCAAGTTGCGGGCGCTGGATGGTAATCAAGAAATCACGGGTGCCGAACTGGATGACGTCGCGCGTGGGGTAATCGCCGACCGTGGATATGCGGATGCCTTCGTACATCGCACCGGACACTCCATTGATCACGATCTGCACGGCATCGGCCCGCACCTGGACAACTACGAAACGCACGATATTCGCGTCATCCCTCAGGGCGTAGCGTTCTCGATCGAGCCGGGTATCTATCTACCAGATCGTTTTGGTGTGCGGAGCGAAATCAACGTGGTGATGCAATACTCCGGGCCTCACCCGACACCCAAAGAACCACAAGAAGAGTTGATTCTCGTTTCCTGAAATGGTTACAGATCCCGATTGGCACGCTTTTGCCCACATGGCCCTGGAAGAAGACCGGGCCGCCCACGACGCAACAACCAACTTGCTCGCGCCCCAGGCGAGTCGGTCTGCTGTCGGTAGGTTTTTTGCCGGGGAAGCTCTTGTAGTTGCGGGTTTGCCATTGGCTCAGTCTGTTTTCGAAAGTTTGGGCGACATCAAGTTCATTGCGTGTGTCGCCGAAGGCGCGTGGGTGCGTGAGAGTGACGTCGTCGCGTCAGTGGAGGGTACGTTTGGTGTTCTCCTCTCAGCCGAACGAGTTGCGCTCAACTACATTCAGCGTCTTTGCGGCATCGCGACTCTCACCCGACGAGTGGTAGACGCCGTACAAAGTCACAACGTAGACATAGTGGACACACGGAAGACCACGCCCGGGTTGCGATCCCTCGAAAAATATGCCGTGCGTATCGGTGGTGGCGTCAATCATCGTTTCTCACTGGAAGACGCTGTTCTCTGGAAGGACAATCACTGGGCTTTGTTGCGCGACGCGGGAGTTAGTCTCAAAGATGCTTTGTCACGCAACAAAACCGGTGTGCCGGTTCAGGTAGAAGTCGAACACGTTGATCAACTGGCTGAGGTAACCAATGCCGGAGTAACGTCGGTGCTCATCGACAATCAATCTCCGGAAACCATTGCTGAATGGGCAAGAATCTTGGGTCCTGACGTCACCATCGAAGCGTCAGGTGGTATTACACCGGACAAGGCACCGGCCTATGCGCAGGCTGGTGTTCACAGAATTTCGATGGGGTGGATTACGCATTCCGTTAAGGCAGTCGAGATGAATTTCGAGATCGTGCGGGCTTGAACAAATGTTTCTGTCGGTCGCTTTCTGACTTGGGGCCACGGAATCCGCGGAAACCCCACAGCCCCTCACACGAAAACAACTTGCCACGAAAACCACAAAATACAGACTCCCGCATACCGGATCTGTGAGTCTGATGAAACCACGTTTCGTGTTTTTGGTGGATTTCGTGGCAGGTCAGTTTTCTTTTTGGGGTGGTGGGGGCGCCGCGGATTCCGTGGCCCCTTTCCCCGCGCGACCGTTAACGGGCTTTACGTTTTAACCCGTTGTAAAAGCAAAAGCCCAATCAATCCAAACAACACGTTGGGAACCCAGGCAGCCACCGTTGGTGGTATGAGGCCACCTGTCCCGAATGCTTGAGAGAGTTGCAGCAGTATCAAGAAGCCTACGGTGGTGCCGAGTGCAATGGCCACGCCGTAGGCGCTGCCCGATCGGTGGCCGGCGTTCGCTAACGGCGCGCCGAACATGGCTATGATGATGCACGTAAAGGGAACGGCGATTTTTAATGCACGTTCTACGCGTAGTTTGCGACCGTCTCCGCCGGAGCGTTCCAATGCTTCGATATAACGGCCAAGTTCGGCGTAACGCATCTCCTGTGGTTTCTTTGCCTCGGCTAGAAGATCTTCGGGGCGTTCGGTAAAACTTCGCAGTCGTAGTGAATCGAATTGCATCTCTATTTCTGGACTTGATTCCGCGAGCATACGCAATCGTCCGTTGCGCAGCGTCCATCGCTCCAGCGAATCGGTGAATGAGGCACGTTGGGCTTGGACGACCATTGTGGGATAGTCTGGTCCTGTACCTTCACGCTCGAGTTGCGGGTCCCGCATCTCGTTCTCGATCAGGTCGAGTGATCGAACCACATAAACCCAACCCTCTTCCGCTCGATACACGAAGTTGAATCGTTTTGTTTGGGAAAAGCGTTCGCGCTCGCCGAGCAGTTCGAGTTGGAGTCGAGTGGTTTGCGGAGACACTTCGCCCAGTCCTAGCCCGATCCCCGTCGCAACGACCGCTGAAAAAAATGTCGGGACGAGTGTCCGGTAGAAACTTACGCCGGATGCATGACTGGCAATGAGTTCGGAGTTACGTGCTAACGCACCCACCGTAAAAACGGTCGCGAACAGCACGGCGGCAGGTAACACCAAGAAAATCTTCTCGGGGAGCGCGTATACGTAGCTGAGCGCGACAGTGGCAGGTGCGATACCCTGCGAGAGGTAGTCCGCGAGCGAGTCTGTTAGCTCAAAGAGAATTGCCACCAAAGGAAATCCAAGGGCTGTGACAAAGAAGACCTTGAACCACTCCCTCGTTATGTATCTGTCGAGATGGCCGCCAATTTTCATGTGGCCGCTGTTGGCACGGGGGCATTGGCCGTTGTTGGCACGGCGGGTTTAGACCGTTGCCGTGGTTTGCGCCTGAAGATTCTGAACCCCCCAGCCCCTCGCCCCGCGGTGGCCTCAGACCGAATCCGCCATAACCAAAAGAAGCCAACCGACGCGAGCAGAATGTTTGGCGACCACATGGCCCAAAACGGCGTGACAACAAGTTTATTGGCCAGCGATTCGCCTGCGATCAATCCAACATAGTACACGGTGAAGATGGTCAGACTCATTCCTACCACCAGACCAACACCACCTCGTGGAAACTTGATAGCCGCGGGAATCCCAATGAGAACAAATACAATACACGCGGTTGCGATTGCATACTTTTTGTGAAACTCCACGAGGTATTGCGCTGCCCGGAGTTTGGCGCTTGCCGCTCTGTCGTGCAGCACGCGGGCCGTGGATACCCGTGGTGATGCGTTTATGCCGGCCGACCGGAATCCTGTTGCCGCCTGCTGCCGGATTAGGGCCGCACGGCTATCCCCTCCGGAAGAAGGTGGATTCAAGGTCGTTGCGACGGTGGTGTCACTCGCCGAAGCGTCTTGAGCGGCCAAGTCCTCCGGTCCGCTCATTGCCATCAGACTCTCGACCGTCCGGCAATACAATGGCCGGCGGAAATTGGGTGGCGTGGTGTCTTGTGGTAGTACCGCAAGCCCAACGGCGGCGCGTAGGCTGTTAAGCTCCACACCTTCAGCACGACTGCGCGATACCCATTCTTCACTTTTAGCTTTTATGATGACCGAGTCCATTTCGCACACACCCATCTCTCGGTCGCCCTTGTATCCGTCATCGAGTGTGCGAGAAAAATTACCTGCAACACCCTTTACGAGTACGCGGTCGCGTGTAAAATTAGCGATTTGGAAGTTTTCGGATTCGACACGATCGGTCTCGTGCATGACACCATCGAAGAGCGTCAACACCAGGTCTTCTTGCCCGGGTGTGAATGCCAGATATGCACTGTCCGCGTAAGTTATTCGTTTGCGGTTGTGATCGGAGATGTCTACAATCGTGACGTCGCGTAGGGTGTGTGTTGCGTCGTCAACGGTGCCGGCTCGTAGGAACACACGTGCGCGTTGCACTTCGTTGATGATCTGTTCTTCCATACCGAAGGTAGGTTTCGTTCGGTTGATATCGGTCAACAGCGTACGTAGCCGGTGGTTGGAACGCGGTAGCACTTGATCGCTGAATACAAAGGCGAGACCCGCCACCAGGATGCCGGCGATAAGAAGTGGTCTCACGACCGCACCCAGTGAGATGCCGCCTGCCCGCATGGCGGTCAGTTCGTTATCAACCGTCAAACGTCCCATTGTGTACAGGACGGCAACAAGCACGGCCATGGGTAACGTCATGGCCACGATGAATGAGAGGGCGAATATGAACGGAACCAAATGTGAGCGAAGAAGGTATCTGCTCAATATCGACACTAGATTGCGTAACTCCTAACCTTGTAACGACTTGGGGCCGCCGTTATATTGGGCCCCTCGCCCTTCAGAGGGCATACCCGCTTCCACTTTGAAAGTGTCGCGCGCTCTTGCCGCCTTCGCCATCCTCTTGGCCGTAACTTCTGTCCCCCGTAATGTTGCACGGGCCCAGGAGTTACCGGCGGTAATTTTTCACTTCGATACGCCCGCCCTCTCACTCCGTCTCGATCCCAATTTTCAGGACGGCGGCCTTTTCGGAAGACGGGTACCCCCCGGCCTCATCGTCGATCGTTGGTTTCGCCAGCTGGAGCAACGACGGGCCGACTTGAACGCGGCCCGTTGGAGGGCCCGTTTTATAACCCGGCTGGCCCTCTTGGCGAATGTGCCCGTGGTTCGCCGCCCACCGGACGATCCCGTTGGACTTCCGGGAAACAATCAGGTGCCGCGGACCCGTGCCGACCTGAACGTCGAACTCAACGCTCGTATTGAAACACGCATAGATCAGCTCCGGAATCTAAACTGCACCGCCAGCGAAGTCGCAAACCCGGCATCAGGCTGCCGGGGCGGATTCCCCACGCCGGGGTTGTCGCCTCGATTTGACATAAGGGCCGGTGGTGTGCTCGCGGAGCGTCTCCACGTCAACGTCGATTTTGACCCGGACCGCGAATTCAGTGCCAACAAGGTCTCGAGGACGAAGTGGTTCGCCGCGTGGAAGTCGGAAATCTGGATTTTCGCTTGCCGGCGTCCCGTTTCATCACATCTGCGATACCCGCCAATTCGTTTGGAATTCAGGCCGACGCCCAAGTCGGCCCGCTCGAGTTTCGGGCCATCTTGGCTCAGCAAAAAGGGACGTCGGTCCGATCTCGGGTGTTCACCATCGGAGACCAGACCACCCAGAGTATCGAACGCGAGATCCGTGATTTAGACTTTGAACCGGGTCGGTTCTTCTTTGTGGCCAATCCCTTGGATGTGCCGGGATACCCCGATCTCGACATCGTGGATTTGCGGCCCGAAGAGGTCTCTGCGAATGTCCGCCCGGTCGATGTTCGTGTCTACCGATTGCGTGCGCAGTCGGGTCAGGTCGTATCGAGCCCCAACCTCGGCGGTATCGACGCGGTCGCGATTCGCGACGACAGCCCACAGCGTGTTGGCCCCTTCCCGTGGGAGTTGTTGGTGGAGGGAGCAGACTACTACCTCGACCCGTCAAGTTTGTGGCTGGCGTTGAGAAATCGGGTTAGCAACGAGGAGTATCTGGCTGTCTCTTTTGTCACCGCCTCCGGTGAC
>JAZDDC010000106.1:0-11507 GCA_036679565.1 Gemmatimonadota bacterium | reverse complement strand
TCTGAGTCGCCAGCGCCAGCAGCATATGATACGCCACGTGGGTGAGGGGGAGAGCAGATGTTGGATCCGGTCGCGGTGGTGTGGTCATAGATGAACTATAGGGCTCTCATATATAGTGAACAACCCTATATTTTGGCTACCGAGTAACTGGCTTAGGCCGCTGGCGCTCCACTCGTCCCAGTGTCACCGCATATATTAGGAATACGCTGAACTGTCCCTAACCCGCGCCGGAGTCCCAAGGCGCCCTTTGGAGTGCAGAGATTCCCCTTGGCCAGCGGCCAACACGCCCGCCGGAAGTAAACTGGTAGTCTCCCAAGAAATCAGCGTCCACTGCGCGGCGTTCGCTGCAAACCTATCTTGTTGTGACTGAGCAGCGACGGTTGCAGCCGCCAACCTTCATTGTGATTGGAGAGTGATGATGCCTCGTTGTTTTTTTTCGCCGGTCGGTTTCCCTATTGTGGCTTTAGCGCTAGCAGGTTGTTCAGGTTCTGAGCCTGCTGCGGAAGAAGTGCACGTTGTTCATTGGAGTTATGAAGGGGAGGGTGCCCCAGACAATTGGGCGGATCTGGACGTGGACTTTGCCGCTTGCCGAGCGGGCGGGGAGCAATCACCCATTGAAATCCCCACCGACACGCCGGTCAATGCAGACCACCTAGAATTTGATTACCAAGAAACGGCGGTCAACATCCTCAACAACGGACACACCGTTCAGGTCAACTATGCAGAAGGCAGTAGCGTGACTATTGACGGTGAGACGTATGACCTCCTGCAATTGCACTTTCACGGTCCCAGCGAACATACGTTGGCGGGGTCACATACAGCCCTGGAAATGCATCTGGTGCACGCCAATGCGGACGGCGGGTTGGCTGTGGTCGGTGTGATGATCGCAGAGGGCGATGAGCACGCCGCTTACGCCCCAGTGTTTGGTAACCTACCCGCTGAAGTCAGCGAGGCGACTGTCATAGCCGGCGCGGTAGTTAACGCGGTAGATCTGCTGCCTGCCGATCGGAGCTACTATCGTTACGACGGGTCGCTCACGACACCACCCTGCTCGGAGGGTGTCAAATGGCACGTGTTGCGCCAAACCGTCACATTGTCGGCCGACCAAATCGCGGCTTTCACCGACATCATCGAAGATGATAACCGCCCCGTGCAGTCGTTGAACGAGCGCGAATTTGTCATGATTGAGGGAGCGTCCTAAGAAACCGGACCTTTGGGCAGCCGCGAAACAGACACTGATGGGGCTGGGTCTTTACGCCGAGTGACCGGTCGATTGAACCGGCGGGTTAGGAGGTACCTTCTTCGTCACTTTGACGGCGGTACCTTTAGGAATCTCGGCGCGGCCGTCCCCGAGTAGCTGGCGGATCGGACCCCGCCGCACAGTCGCTGTCTCCCCGTGACTGCGCCTCGCATATCGACGACTCGACGAAAACTAATTTCGCCGCTAGCAGGTTCAGTCGGAACCGAATTTCCTCGTTTATGGACAAATTGAGCCCGGACCAACTGAACCTGATTCCTCCCGGCCTCAACCATAGTGTGATTTGGAATGTCGGTCATATCCTGACATCACAGCAGTCTTTTATGTACAGAAAGTCGGGTTTGCCGGTAAAACTCGAAGCCAAAACGATGGAGGCTTTCAAGGCTGGCTCATCCGCTAGCACGGATGTGCCGGCGGAAACGATCGAATACCTCCGGGCCAATCTAATGCCAACTCTCGAGCAGATAGAAAAAGACTATGAAGATGCGGTTTTCCAGGAATTCCAGCCGTTCGAGACGAAAGCCGGTGTGAAGATTCACACGATAGAGGACGCCATCGCGTTTCATGCTTTCCACGAAGGCGTTCACTTGGGCTGGATGTGGACCATTGCCAAGCTGGTGGCTTAGTCTGCCCGGGCATTTCTCGCACTCAACGAAAAAACGATGACCAACGGAGTGAAGGCCGATGAATCGCACGAACGATATTGTCCACGATAAACGCGGCGGACCCGCCAGCCGCGCTGAGCGATACGCCCGATGGGTGATCAGGAATAGGTGGTGGGTTCTAGCCGCGGCATTCGTTGCTACTGCCGGCGCCGGTACGGGCGTGTCAAAACTTGGTCTCGCCACCGACTACCGAGTCTTCTTCAGTGACGACAACCCCGATCTTGAAGCCTACGAGGCCGTCGAAAACATATACACAAAAAACGACAACGTCCTCCTTGTGATCCGGCCCAACGAGGGGGATGTATTCACGCCCCGTGTGCTCGAGGCGGTTCGGTCGCTGACGGAGGCGGCTTGGCAGATTCCACACGGAACGAGAGTGGACGGAATCACAAACTTCCAACACACCTGGGCCAACGGGGACGAACTCATCGTCGAAGATCTGGTCGGGGATGGCCCGATCACTCCTGCCGTGGTCGCCCGTGCGCGCGAGGTGTCGTTGGCGGAGCCGTTGCTGGTTGGGAGGATGATCGCGCCCGATGGTCGGACCACCGGTATCAACGTGCGTATCTCGCTCCCCGGCGAATCGCAGGCGGAACTTCCGGCCACGGGTGAATATGTTCGGGGTCTGTTGGATGAGTACCGGGCGCGTTACCCGGACTTGCAGATCCATGCAGCCGGCATTGCCATGATGAATCTGGCGTTCGCCGAGACGCCAATGAAAGACATGCCGGTCGTCATGCCTTTCATGTTCGGTGTGCTTACGCTCTCGATCGTCTTGTTTCTGCGAACGTTTGCAGGAGTAGCCGCCACCTTTGCCGTGATCATTTTTTCTACAATGACTGCGGTAGGTGTGGCAGGGCACCTGGGTATCCTGCTCGATCCAACAAGCGCATCGGCGCCTATCATCATCCTGACGCTGGCCGTCGCGGATTCGATACACATTCTCGTCACATGGCTGCAGCACCTACGCCAAAACCCGGACAAACGCGAGGCGTTGGTCGAAGCATTGAAGATAAATGCCAAGCCGGTATTTCTCACGTCTATTACGACCGCAATCGGTTTCCTGACACTCAACTTCAGCGACTCACCGCCGTTCAAGCTGCTCGGAAACATTACGGCGTTCGGTGTCCTGGTCGCCTGGGTTTATTCGATGACACTCCTGCCGGCGGTCATCGCAATTCTTCCGGGGCCCAAAAGACTCGCCGCGGGGTCCGCACGACTCGACCGCGTCGTGGAGATGTTCTCCGAGTTCGTGGTACGACGCTACCGTCCGGTTCTGGCCGTCATGAGCTTGGCGGCCGTGGCACTCTCCCTATCCATCTCGAAGCTCGAAATCAACGACCACTACATCAACTACTTCAGTCCAAAACTAGCGATCCGGCAGGCTTCGGATTTTACGGTCGAAAATCTGACCGGTGTGTTCAACGTTACGTATTCGCTCGAAGCTGGCGGTTCACAGGAGGTCAGCGACCCTGAGTTCCTGCGGACAGTCGATGACTTCGCGAACTACTTGGAATCGCGACCCGAGGTTGTTCACGTCAACAGCTTCACGAGGACCATGAAGCGCCTCAACATGAACATGCACGCCGATGAACCTACGGAGTACCGGTTGCCCGACGATAGGGGATTGGCCGCGCAATATTTGCTGTTGTACGAGCTGTCCTTGCCCTACGGGCTCGACGTCAATGATCAGATCGACATCGACAAGAGTTCGCTTCGTGTGGATGTTACGTTCGCAGGCGAAAACAGTGTCGCCAGTATTGAGCGGGAGAACGACCTGGCTCGTGAGTGGTTGGCGGCAAACGGGACGGAGAGTATGAGGTCGGCTGACGCAACCGGAGTCCCGGTGATGTTTGGCAAGATTACGCGACGCAACCTTAGCTCGATGTTGTTGGGTACGGGGCTCGGTTTTCTCCTGATAGCGGTGATACTGGTGGTTGCCCTCCGCAGCCCGCGCATGGGGATCATCAGTCTGATCCCCAATGTCTTGCCGGCGGCCATGGCGTTTGGCGTGTGGGCCTACGCGGTTGGCGAGGTAGGCTTCGCAGTTTCGGTCATAGCCGGGCTGTCGATCGGTATCATCGTGGACGACACGGTGCATTTCTTGAGCAAGTACACCTACGCGAAGCAGGAGATGGGTCTAGATGCTCCCGACGCCGTTCGGTACGCATTCCGCACCGTCGGTACCGCCATCATCGGGACCACGTTCGTTGTCGCGACCGGATTCGCAATGCTCGGTCTGAGTACGTTTCGGGTTACCGCGTACATGGGTTTGTTGACGTCACTGACCGTGGCGTGCGCTCTTGTTATTGACTTCCTACTTTTGCCTGCTCTGTTACTGGCGGTGGACGGCCGGGGTCAGACCAAAAAAAAGACAAGCGAAGAAGTACTGGGAGTCCCGGCTTGATATCGACTCGGTTGCCTACGGCTCCTAATAGGGAATGTGCCGCCGCGTTCTTGCATCGACAAGCCGACTCCAACGTTGTCATGCTACGTTTCTTCTTTCAACGATTGTTGCGTAGCGGCGGACGGTTTCTGCGAGACCGAATTCTATGGCATCGGCAATCAGAGCGTGGCCGATCGATACTTCCTTAACGTGTGATACTTCGGCGAGAAAGTAGTCGAGGTTTTGTATGTTCAGGTCGTGTCCGGCGTTTACGCCAAGCCCCGCTGAGGCCGCCGCTTCGGCGGTCTCCCGATAGATACGGACCGATTGCGTGCGTTCTTCCGGCCGATTGTAGGCTTCTGCGTACGGCTCCGTGAACAGCTCAACCCGATCGGCACCGGTCGCAGCGGCGGATACCATGCTTTCGGCATCGGGATCGACGAACAGACAGACCCGGGTCCCAAGTTCATGAAGTTCCGCGACAACCTCTTGGAGACGTTCCCTGTCTTCTTTGAAGTTCCAGCCCTGATCGCTCGTAAAGGCATCGGGTGCATCCGGCACGAGCGTTGTCTGTTCCGGTCGCACCCGACGCACATGTTCGAGGAGTCCATGAAACGGATTCCCCTCAATGTTGTACTCCGCTGCTGGCCAATGCTTCATTAGCGTAGCGATGTCATCGACATCGTGCCGAAGGATATGCCGTCCATCCGATCGGGGATGCACGGTCACCCCACCAGCGCCGGCACGCAGAGCAATCTCCGCTGCACGGAGTGGACTCGGAACGCCCACCGACCGGGTGTTCCGGAGCGTTGCGACCTTGTTAACGTTGACGCTCAGTCGGGTCATCTCTCCACCTTCCGTCTGTTCCTGTCGCCAGTGGTGAACCCAATGCAATCGATGGGATCCGTTTCTTACTGATAACACCGCCTCCGTTCGACGGTCACTGACTTCAGATTATACATTGTCCCAGGGTATCCGGCGGTAGCGATGTACCGCAACAGATTGCGGGGGCTCGTCTCACACCCACCGTGTTCGACGTCGTGCAGGTGCATCCCGAGCGGGGGCATGTGTTCGCGCCGGATCAGAGCCAGCCGGGCAACGAGTTCGTCGCGCTCGTGAGCAATGCGTTTTGGGAACGTCGATTTAGCGGTGACCCCGCGGTGTTGGGACAAACGCTGCTCCCGGACGACGTGGCATACACCATCGCCGGACTTGTGAAGCGTTGGTGGGAGTCGTCCTGTCCTTTACTGTCTTGGGCGTGTCAGCTGCGAGTGCCCCGTCGCGGCGCGCCACCCGCATTGCACTCATGGATGAACTCGGACGGCAGTAGGATCTACGCCCCGAATCTTGCAGCGACGACAGTGACATTGTCCGATCCTCCACTCTTCAGCGCGTCGTGGACCAGCTCGTTCGTGATGTTCTGGGCATCGGTTAGGCCCTCGAAACGACTCATGATTTGCTCGTCGGCCACGTGTTTCGTGAGTCCATCCGTGCATAACAGCAGGGAATCCCCCGGTTCTAAGTCGACCGTTGAGATTTCGGCGGTCAGTTGCGAATCTCCGATGCCGATGGCTTGGGACAGGACATCTTTGAAGGGCGACTTCTCGGCGTGTTCGCGGTCAAGCACTCCCCGTTCTATAAGATCCTCGGCGACGGTTTGATCCCTGGTGATTTGCGCCATGCTCGCACCACGTACGTGGTAGCAGCGAGAATCTCCGATTTGAACAACGTACGCCCGCGGCCACAACACATGTGCCATCGTGAGTGTCGTCGCCATGTTAGGTTTGTCGATTCGTGCTCCTTCGGAACGAACTGTAGCGTCGGACGCCGATACGATCCGCGCCAGCTCGGACATCAACTCCTCTTGTACCGCGCTGTCGAGTTTGTAGAAGCAACGCATCGAGTTGGTCACGTACTGTAGGACGGTGTCGAGTGTAATCGAGCTTGCTTCTTCGCCACCTCGACTTCCACCCACGCCGTCGGCAACTAGGAGTATGAGCGCTCGGGCTCCACTATCGAGACGTTGTCGATGTTGGGTGGGGATACTCGTATGGCGTATTTCGATGACCTTGTGGAGTTCGGCGACAAGGAATTGGTCCTGGTTGCTCTTTCGAATCAGGCCAATATCCGTCGCTCCATGGACGTCAACGTGTGTTGTGTCAGATAGTCGCACGTGAATCCCTCACCCGTTCGTCTTGAGCAAGTTCAAAGAGGCCAATCTTGGAGGATCCGCTCGGTCTCCTCGGCGTGACTACTCTCATCGCGCACCATGTCCTCTAGCTGGACCGCCAGTCCTTTTTCCCCCAATTCCTCGGCTTCCACGGCTCGATCCGTGTAGTCCGACACCGCTCGTCGTTCCGCAGCAAGCACGGCTTCGAGCATTTCTCGGTTGGTCTTTGCCTCCGACACTTCCCGGGCTCGCAACGTTGGCTCACCGCCAAGTGCAGCGATCTTGTTTGCGAGAAATTGCGCGTGGGCCTGCTCGTCGGCGACTTCGGTAAGATAAAACTGCACGAGTTGCGGGCGGTACGGTCCGGTGGCCTTGGCCGCGTAGGTGATGTATTGGATTATCGCACCGAACTCGCCAGCAAGATCCTCGTTGAGATGATCAACGAGCGCCTTCTTGTTCATGTCCCTCTCCTCTTGTCGGTCAAGACGTAGTGGCCAACACAACATTCATTCGGAGGTGTCGCCCCGTCGTGTTTTGGTTGCCTGCGAGGGCTTAGCGTCAAGTCTTGTCGGTAGACAAGCCGACCAGCGTATAGAGCGGGCATGTTCCGACCATGCTCGTCAGCACGAAAATACCCGCGATTGTGCCGAGGATGATGGCCGCGGTGCCCGAGACTTGGCCAGTAAGGTACAGGATTCCGACAACCAACCCCAGTGCAAGCCGAATGACTCGATCAATAATACCCATGTTCTTCTTCATAGCTCGTTCCTTGTCTGAAGATTCGGGGTCCGGTTCATACCAAAAGCCGCACGAAGGCAGTCACCAGACCGATGCATGTGACGCACACGGCGGCAAGCTTTATCGCATTGACGACGGTAGATGAGGTGTCTGGCTCATACGACTCTTGCTTCGCCATCGAACAATAATGAACCGTGCGCCCGGTCATGTCTGTGACAAAGTCACTGCAACTCACCTACGGTTTGCGATTGCACCGAGTCCCTCAGCGTTGCGAACGGTAAGGCAACCTCTTGACAGTACGACCAGCCCCTCACGCTCGAATTCCTTGAGCAACCGGCTTACGACCTCACGGGAACTACCGAGATCTGACGCGAGAGCCTCGTGAGTCGTACGAAGTGTATTTGTCTCTCCGGCGCCAACCGACAGAAGGATGTGCTTGGCTAGACGGACGTCTAAACGTCGGAAGGTGATTTCATCGATGACGGAAATGACGTCGGCTAACCGATCGGACAAGAGCTTGAAGACGTACTCCCGCCATTCCCGGTGCCGCGCCACCCAATCACGAAACACGGAGGACGGGATCACACACGCTTCGGTTGCCTCTTCCACAATTGCGTGGGCTGGAAACGGACGTTCACCGATGATGCACGATGCAGTCAAGATGCAGCTGTCGCCGGGTCCCAACCGGTAAAGGGTGATCTCCCGTCCGGATTCCCCGATCTTGTGCACCCGCACGCTACCTGACAGCAGAAGCGGCATGTGAGTGCACTGGTCGCCTTCGACGCATACAAGGTGGCCCGCCGGAAGCTGGATGCGACGGCCGTAGGCGTCTAACTGTGCCAGAATATTCGCGCTCGCGTCCGCCAAAAAAGGAAACCGCGAGAGTAATTGTTGATCCATAACTTCCTGTACGAGTCTGACCCAACACACGTCACGTGGGCGTACAACTCGTTGGGTTACTTGATGACCTCAAGGAATTGACTCACGATGCCGAAATTGCCCTTGGCAGCGTCCATCGCAATGACTTGAATCTCGAATCGACCGGTGCGCGCGACACGTATTCGACCTTGGAATGTACTAGTAGTGCCCGCGAATTCGAGCGACATTTCCTCCACGAGATCACCATTGGACAGCACGCGGGCCATCACCGTGATCTGGTCAGCATCCCAGAGGCCACCGGGTTGGGTGGGACATCCGCAAAGCATTGTCACATTTGCCCGGATCTCGAATTCCTCCCCCGCCCGCACGTGTACGTCCTTGGCCGGGGTCTCGAAGACAACCGTAAATCCTTGAAGATCCAAGATGATCCCATCCCCCAACACATCTTGGCCCGGTATGAGCAGCGTGGTTTTGGAGGCGCGCTGCATAGCATGTGGAGTGCCCAATGGGCCTTCGGCAACAAGCTCCACACGCGTCGGGCCGTCGAGAATGAGTTCTGCCAGAAAGCCCGCCGCACCGGGAGTGTCGTACACGACCTTCCCGCGTTCCCGCGCCGTCACCATGATGGCCTGTGTATCGCCAGTGGAGCCCTCTTGCACGCCAGTCGCCAGTGTATCCCCATTTTCAACGTTCAAGATTGTCACGCGAGCGCCTCCAACGCCCGTCCCGATGATCTTGGCGTCGTGTGCTGTAACGCGCACCATGACTTTGGTCGCAACGCTCTGCGCCGCCGCGTGCGAGGAGGCCGTTATGCATAGGATGGTTCCCAGTATTACTTGTGCGGATATGTACCTCACTGTGATCTCCTAAGTGGTTAGTTCATCTGACGACTGTGTAATGTCAAAAACCTATGTCGGATTCGCCACGCCGGACAGCTTGGGCATGCCCCACCCAGGCATGCGGACGAATAGCCTAGCTCTCAACCGCACGGATAGGGACGCCTAGCCGGCATTTCACGGGTTGGAGATTTGGAGCCGAGTGTCCGATAATTGAGGCGATCTCTTTTCCTGTTATGCGTAACTTTCTATTCCTCTGTTTGGCCATCATGCCCATCGGTGTGTCAGCTCAGTCCCTCGAGCATGTCGGGGAACTGCGATACCGCCGTCTTATTGACCCCATTACCGACGCTGATCGAAGTTTGGTTTATACGGCGGAGGTGAACGCCCGCGAGGTGAGAACCGGGCAGACCATCGATCGAATTGGGCGGCTGATTTGGCGGTGCCATGGCGCTCAGATCGAAGTCATTCTCAGGGCAGACGGACTCCCGATAGATAGCGCCCTGGTGCGGTGGCGCGTGGACGATCACACGGCGTCGGAGTTCGAAACTTGGAGGACGGGCGCCAGCGGTGTTTCTGTCTTTGCTCCGCGCGGTTCGGCCGAGCAGTTGACGACACTGGCGAGAGCCGGTCACGGTTTGGTCGCACGCGTGAAGTACGACGTCGGTGGCGATTTCGACTACGAGTTTCAGCTCGATGGTGCTGAAGACGCCATCGGCCGGCTGGCGTGTGACCCGGTTGCCGCGACTGTGGCTGCTCCCCATGGTAATCCGCACTTCGATGAGGGAACCACCTACGCCGTTCGGGGTTGGTACAAACGGAACCGTCACATTGAGGAACGATGGGTGCTGCAGCGAAAAAACTTGCCCTTGCCGGAGCCACGCTTGTCGTTTTAGGCTGCGCCTCTCGCGGAACGGGCGGATTCGGCCAAAATCTCGTTCGGTACGACTCGTTCGATTTCAAAATAATTCAGACGCCGCACTTCGATCTCTACTACTATGAAGAAGAACGCGAAGCGGTGGAACAAGCCGCGCGTATGGCCGAACGGTGGTACGCACGGTTGTCAAACCTGCTGAATCACGAGTTTGAAGAACGGCAACCCATTGTTTACTACGCCAGTCATCCCCATTTCCGTCAAACACTGACGCTGGGTTCAGCGCCCGGTGAGGGAACGGGCGGCGCCACCGAAGTGTTCAAACGGCGCGTCGTTTTGCCGTTTGCGGGTCCCTTGGCGGAGACAGATCACGTCCTGGGGCACGAAATCGTACATGCGTTTCAGTTCGACATGACGGCCAAGGACCGCGGTGCAGTGACGATGTCCAACTTCCCACGGGCGTTGCGGCTTCCACTGTGGTTCATCGAAGGTATGGCGGAATACCTTTCGGTGGGATCGAACGACCCACATACGGCCATGTGGCTGCGTGACGCCGTAGCAAATGACAGACTGCCCAACATGCGGCAATTGAATGACCCAAGATTTTTTCCCTATCGCTTTGGTCAGGCATTCTGGGCATATGTCGCCGGCAGATTTGGTGACGATGTCGTTGGTCGTGTCCTAAACTCAGCGGCGCGTGGCGGAGGCGCGGCTGCCGCCTTGCAGCGCGTGTTGGGGATTCCGGCGGACACGATCAATGCCGAATGGCAAGAGGCGGTCGAGTTGGCGTACGCGCACCTCACGCCGCCGTCTGACTCGCTTGTGGACTCCACTGTCATTGCACCGAAACAACTCACGTTTGCAGACGAACGCTTTGGCTTGAATGCTTCGCCAGCCTTGAGTCCGGATGGGTCAGAAATGGTGCTGTTTACCGTAAAAGACCTGCTATCGATCGATCTGTTTCGCGCCGATGCCGAAACCGGCGAGATTCGCGAGCGCCTCGCGGGCACGAGCAAAGACCCACACTTTGAAAGCCTGCAATTCTTACGATCCGCCGGGTCGTGGTCATTTGACGGTCGGCGATTTGCGTACGCGGGGATCAGCGAAGCCGACCCCATTGTTACCGTGCTCGATATGGTAACCGCTGGAGAAAAGCGCGACATCAGATTGCGTACACTCGACGAGGTGTTCAATCCCACCTGGTCGCCCGATGGTCGGAAGTTGGCGTTCGCCGCTATGACCGGCGGCTTCATGGATTTGTTTGTGTACGATCTACGTAACGACTCGCTCATTCGTCTCACTGAGGATCCATACGCTGATATGCATCCCGCGTGGGCTCCGGATGGTCAATCCATTGCGTTTGTGACCGACCGATACACGTCGGATTTGAACGTGTTACAGTTTGGCGACTATCGCGTAGCTCTCATTGATCCAAAAACAACCAGAATTGAACCGGCGCCAAGTTTTCCAAGAGCAAAAAACGTCAACCCGCAGTGGTCGGTGGACGGTCGGAGTCTTTATTTCCTTGCGAATCCAGACGGCGTCACGAACGTGTACCGGGCCGAACTCGAGGGAGACGCTTTGTATCGGATAACTGACCTCTACACGGGTGTAAGTGGGATTACCGCTTTGAGCCCCGCACTCTCGTCAGCGGCGGGGACCGACAAAATAGCCTACACGGTTTACGAAGAAAGTGCGTAC
>JAZDDC010000105.1:0-2578 GCA_036679565.1 Gemmatimonadota bacterium | reverse complement strand
CTTCCAACATCCGGTACGCACCGTTTCAAGGGTGATTTGCCTAGACTGGTCCCGACAAACCACGGGATAGCCCGCCGTTTGTCGGCACGGACGCGGTCATGACGATTGGCGAAACAGCAAACGTCGTGCCCAACGGCTTGTTCAAATATGGAGAGGAATGATCGACAATACCGAAAGCCGTACGGCGCTTATAGTTGACGACGATCCCACGGCGCGGTTTCTAATGAAAGCCGTGCTGGAACAGCTGGGGTGTCGCGTTGTGGAGGCAAAACTAGTTGTGGACGGTCTTCAGCAGGTGCGCGACATCCGACCGGATGTGTTGGTTCTTGATGTCCTGATGCCGCACATGGACGGTCTCGACACCTTACGGTATTTGCGATCAGATCCGGATTTTGCATCACTGCCGGTCATCGTCGTGTCCGTACTCAAGGATGATGACCGCATCGTCAAGCAAATGCGGAGTCTCGACCTCTTAGGGTTTTTTACAAAGCCATTGAACCACGGTCACCTGTCGCGAAAATTGACAGCTTTGTTTGCGCGATTAGACCGCAAGGTGGACGGACACGCGGGTTAAGCCCCGTTGGATGCGTCGTCGTACCGTCGCTGCACTTCATCCCAATTCACGACGTTCCACCACGCCGTTATGTAATCGGGCCGTCGGTTTTGATAGTTGAGGTAGTATGCGTGTTCCCACACGTCGCAGCCCAGGATCGGGTTCTTACCATCCATGAGAGGCGAATCTTGATTTGCGGTGCTGGAAACTTCTAGTGTTCCACTACTCACGGTGAGCCATGCCCACCCGCTTCCAAAACGTGTGGCTCCGGCGGCGGCGAATTTTTTCTGAAATTCGCCAAAACTTCCAAACGTGTTGTCGATTGCGGTTGCGAGGCTACCCTTGGGTGCGCCCCCGCCGTTTGGGGTCATGACTTGCCAAAAAAGTGTATGGTTGGCGTGGCCGCCACCATTGTTTCTGACCGCCGTACGGATACTCTCCGGTATTGCGTCGATGTTGGAGAGTAGGTCTGCCACGGCGCGACCATGCAACTCGGAATGTTTGTCCAGCGCGCCGTTCAGTTTCGTCACGTAGGCGTTGTGATGTTTCCCGTGATGGATCTCCATCGTCCGTGTGTCGATGTGTGGTTCCAATGCGTCATGGGCATACGGAAGGTCAGGGGTCTCTTGTGCCATGATTCAACACTCCTCGGGAGTCGTCAACAACGGTCGTGGTTAATAGCATGTGCGGTTTGGCCGTGCAAGGCAGGTTGCCCCCGGAACACGCGGTCGCGAAATTGATCGGCGCCGAACGACCTGGTTCATACCGGGCCACCAACGCGCTCATCCAGGAGAGGGACAATCGTATGGAAGGCAATGGCCCGCAAGTAGGTGATCAAGCACCCGATTTCATCTTGCCGTCTACCGCCGGTGACACGGTTACGTTGTCGGATTTTCGCGGGGAGGCCAAGGTGCTGTTGGCCTTCTTTCCACTTGCGTTTACCGGGACGTGTACGGCGGAAATGTGTGACTTCACCGAAGATTTCGGTGCGTTCAAGACGGAGGGGGCGAGGGTGTTCGGTGTGAGCGTAGATTCGATGCCAACACTCCACGAGTTTCGAAAGAAACACCACATCCAGATCGACTTGCTGAGCGATTTCAAACGTGAGGTCTGCCGAGCCTATGGCACCTTGCTCGAAGAACACTTTTTTTCTGACCGGGCGTACTTCATCATAGGAAAAGACGGTGTGATTCGATGGACCCATTCGGAAAAGGAACTCGGCGAAAAGAGAGACAACGCGGAATTACTCGCGGAGTTGAGAAAGGTGATCTGAAAAGGTTCGCTGCGTGACAACACCACAGTCTGCCGTTTCCGATCTTCAGTTCGTCGCCGAACTCGCCAAGGTGCTGGCGTCGGCGATTGGATCGGACATTCTTCTTAGAAGAGCCGCGGATTTCATGCGGAAGAGTCTTCCGCTACGAGAATGCGAGTTGTGGGTCAGGGCACGCACGGGCGATGTTTTCGTGCCGGTCGGTGCGGTGTCCGATGATGCACGGGTAACGGACGTTGCGGAGTGGTTATCCGCCGTTGATACAAATGGTGGCGAAACGCGTCTTCCGCTCATGGCGGAAGGAAAGACACTGGGCCTGTTGCGCACCAAATCTGAAACGGGCGAATCGCCGGCATCACAGGTATTACTAGATTCCGTCGCGCACCTGTTGGCCCTTTGGCTGGCGTCCACCGAACTGTCAGAAGACCTCGCAACGGAGGTGGCGTCGCGTACGCGAGAAATCAATGCCCACCGGCGTTTCACTGACCGTATTGTTGACTCGTTACCGGTTGGTCTGTACGTGGTCGATCGAGATTATCGTATTCAGGCGTGGAACCGGAAACGTGAAACCGGTACCCAGGGGATCGATCGGGAGGAAGTAATCGGTCGTGATGTTTTTGAGGTACTGACGCGGCAACCCCGCACGTTGTTGCAACGGGAGTTTGAGCAGGTCTTTCGAACCGGCGAGATGGAACAGATGGATATGGAATCCACCATCGACGGCGAGGTGCGTCACTTTCGCATTAGTAAGATCC
>JAZDDC010000104.1:0-3228 GCA_036679565.1 Gemmatimonadota bacterium | reverse complement strand
GTGCCACAATGAACCTCCCGTGAACGTTCGGACGGCAGGTTACAATAGGACCTTCAATACTGATTCAAAGATTCGGCATCAAGAGGAGCAATGTTCAACGCTCAACGCTCAACGCTCAACACTCAACGCTCAACGCTCAACGCTCAACGCTCAACACTCAACACTCAACACTCAACACTCAACACTCAACACTCAAAATGGAACTATCGCTTGGGGTGATTGCTTTCTAGCTCGGTGATGTGCAGAGTGCTGGTCAATCGGTCATCACTGCCGTAACTCGTGACCCAGACGTCGTACAGCCCCTGGAGCGCGCCGCCGACAGTGACAGTGGGATTGGTGCCACCATACGAATCGTCGTTGCAGTGCCATTCACCGGCTGGACCGTTCACCACCAAACCCGTGTCGCCATTGCCCGTGACGTAGAAGCGCAAACGAGTCGCCGAGCCCGTGAGGTGTACTTGAAAATCCGGCGTCTCGGTGGCGTACCCCACACAACCCGAGCCGAGTCCCATGGTATTTACGTTGAGCGACCCACCCGACGTCATTGACACATTATGCGGATCTGGCGAAAAGCCGGGAGACAAGGTGATGGATCCGTAGTTGGAACTGCTGCCACCGGGAGCCAGTCGCGCATTGGACGATCCGCCATCACCGTCGCGAGGATTACTGCGCAATTCGGTGATGTACAGAGAACCGCGAATGTTGTCGTCACTGCTGTAACTCGAGACCCAAACGTCATAGTGGCCGGCGCGTGCGTTTTCAAATGTCACCATGGGATTGGCACCGGTGTGTGAATCATCGTCACACTCCCAGTCCCCCGAAGGTGTATTGATAATGAGGCCCGTGTCGCCGTCACCCTCGTTGTAAAACCGCAAGAAATCCACGTCGCCAGCCACATTCAAAATCAAATCCGGTTGACCCGTTGCATAACCAACACAACCGACCCCCAAGTTCATGTCTCGTACGTCCATGTCGCCACCGGATGTCATCGAGACGACGTGGGGGTCTGGTGTAAATCCGGCACTCAGATCTACGGTTCCGAAATTTGCGTTGCCGCCGCCGATTTGCAGCTGCCCACCGGACGAGGAACCAGCTTCGCCACTTGGATTACTCCGCAATTCAGTGACGTATAGTGTACCACGAATGTTTTCGTCGCTGCTATAGCTTGAGATCCACACGTCATACTGGCCGTCCCCAGCATTGTTGAGCGAAACCATTGGATTGGTGCCCGTATGCGAATCATCGTCGCAATGCCAATTGCCTGACGGGTCGTTGATAACGAGACCCATGTCACCGTCTGCTTCGCCGTAGAAACGAAGAAAACTCATCTCATCAGATACTCTTACGATGAAATCCGGTTGGTTGGTTGCGTAGCCGACACAACCCGATCCGAGATTCATGTCCCGAACGCTGAGCCGGCCGCCGGATGTTACGGGGACTGAATGTGGATCCGGCGTGAACCCCGGCGTGAGCGTCACACTTCCATAGTTGGAGTCTTTCCCGCCGATTTGAAGACTCTGAGCGTTGGCAGTTCCAACCAAGCCAAACACCAGCCACGTGATTGCAACTAGCCCGATGACAGACTTGCGCGTTGACATATTTTCCCTCGCCCCGGTCCGCGCCGGAGCTGAACCATCTTGGCCCCGGGAGCGGTTAATGAATTGATAAAGGTAACCGGGCTTACCCTTGGCATAGATCGTACCAACCTTACGCTTTTAGTTGGTCGGTTGAATCGCTACCTGGGTACGAGGGACTCGAGAGAGCTAATGTCCGGCCGGTTCGAGAACGCCGCCAGGCTGCCATTCACAGATATATCCTGCAATAGCGCTCGCGGCTGTCGTGTACGGACTCGCAAGGTACAACCGGCCCGGACCGGATCGGCCGGGGAAATTCCGGTTTATGGCGCTAATCGTCACGGTCTCTACATCGTATGAAACACCTGGTCCTGCATTGATGCATGCACCACACGACGGCTCTATGAACTCGGCGCCAACCTCCTCAAAAATCTTGAGGTATCCGCGCTCCTCACAATATCGCTTGACCGCCTGCGAACCGCATTGAATGAAGCATTTTACATCTTCGTGTACAGTCTTTCCCTGTTCCAGCGCATCTTTGAAGACCGAGGCATACATATCCATGTCAGACTTCTTGCCCGCGGTACACGAACCCGCGTACGCCATGTCTACCTTGACCGACTCGCCAAGCTCATCGATGAACAGGCCATTGCCCGGGTCACCCGGCAGGGCGACCATTGGCCGCAAGTCGCTGGCCTTGAATTCAATGATCTTTTCGAATTCGGCGTCATGGTCCGAGTACAGGTCTTCTAAAAGTGGTTGCACCTCTTGCGCCGTTATACCCCGCTCGCGTGCAAGGAAGGCAACAGCTTTCTCGTCGGGTTGCACGACACCCGTGAACGCTCCCACCTCTGCGGCCATGTTAGTCATGGTAGCGCGTTCGTCTATAGAGAGATCCTGCACCGCCTCGCCAGCGTATTCGACAATCTTGCCAATCGCGTGGCCATCTTTTACATACGGCTCGCGCAAAATTTGTAGCATGTAGTCTTTGGCCGTCACGTTGGCAGGTTTGCTGCCGTTGATCCTGATGAGTACGGACGGCGGCACCTTGAGCCTGACATCTTTGGTAAGCCACGAATTGAAGATGGCCGTCGTACCGACCCCGAAAGCGATTGCGCCGATTGCACCCGCATGGGGCGTGTGGGAATCGCTTCCAATGATGACGTGCCCCGGTAGCGCGTGTTGTTCGAGAATCTTAGAGTGGCAAATCGCTTCGGAGCCGCGGGGCAACGCGTTTTTCCCGATGCGGGGAAGTTCTCCGTAGAGCTTAATGCCCTGCTGTTCCGCGAATTCTTCTTGTTTCTTTTTCAGCTCTAAAGCGACGTCCAGCAGCCCCTTTTTCTTTCTCTCGTCTGTCATTGCCATTTCGAGAAAGGTGAGGTGGTCGCGAAAGAAAAAAATTGAATCCGGATCCACGACGCGTTCGTCATGCCCGACGTTGTCGCGCCAGAATATTGCAGACATAGGCGTCACATATTCGTGACTGAACCGAATGTCCGTGGTCACAAACCCTTCGTCACCGGGTTTGACGGACTTTACGCCAACACCACCACCCGCAAGATCAACCACCCAATGACGGGCAAGAATTTTTTCGCCGAGTGTCATGGGCCGGCGGGACGTATCGAGGGAAGGCGGTTTGACCTTTCCCTGCAAT
>JAZDDC010000103.1:0-4390 GCA_036679565.1 Gemmatimonadota bacterium | reverse complement strand
CGGCTTCCTCAAGCAGTTCTTGACACTCCGCAGGTGAGTCGCCGCAGTCGGTGGGTTCCCCGTCTGCCCCAATCACATACGAGCCGTTGCCAAGTTCATAACTGCCCTTACCGATTTTTTGGACGCCTTCCGCGTACCGGCCGTTGACCGCGACGTAGAAGGTACCGTTCGGGTACTTGATGAACGTCTCCTCACCCTGAAGGATTGTAGCATCCCGCAATGCCTGTCCCCAATCGACCTGCGCCTGGATGGGCTGAACCATACCGGCGACAGCACCTAACACGAGAGCCAGCGCCGAGCTGGTCAGCGTCACTCTGCAGATCCTCATCAATACGCGCTTGTCCATTTCATTCCCTCCCTCTGAAGCTGTGACGTCAGTGCATTCCCGCAAGCCGGTGCTCTCGGGGCACACCTTACATGCGTCATCAGCATCGTAGGAGTGACATCGGCGTCGCACGGACCCGTACGCGGAGTCACCTGGAAGAGCCGTGTCACCCTGCGCCGTCGTTTGTCGCCACTAGTGATGAGCTTTAGCAAGTCACAACCGTCGAACGGGAGCAAAACCCATGTCCACGTCCTCGGCTCTTTTACGGGGCGCCTTTTTGTCCCTCGTCATCGCCACGTTTTCCAACGTCCATCTTGATGCGCAAGTTCGGTCCGCGCGAAGGGCCCAAGCACGATCAACAAATCAGTCCTTGCCCTGCAACGATGCAAGCGACAACTGCTTCTTCCACCACACCGGCTTCTTCGTGGGACAGGGCCAGACCACCGACGTAGCGGGGAACAGCGCGATGATGGTCGCTACACTCCCCTTCCAGACCCAACCCGCGATTGGGCAAAAGATCATGTGGGGCAACAACATCCGCGCGGTTACACTGGGCGAGCGCGGGGACGAACCGTGTTTCGTGCAGGTTCAGGGAACGGAAAGCATGGAGGAATGGGAAGACTGCGGCGGCGGTGGGCCTCGCTCAACACGGGTCGCGTCGATCGACGGCCCGCAGGCCCTCGTCGGCATCCGAGTGTGCAACAACAACCGAAGCGGCGTGCGGGGTCAGCTCGTGAAAGGAATCGAGCTGCGGTGGGTTAAACGCCCTCACGAGGGTGTCTATGCCGATCGGATTTCCCAGGTGGACCAGGCGGACCAACCGAATTGCTCCCAATGGCGCCCGTGGGTCCACTGTCCTATGGGCACCGCCGCGCAAACGCTCCTCGTTCATCACGTGAGGGTCGGCGGTCGGCGCGGCGCTGTGGGATTCCAACTCGATTGCTACCGCGTCGATCCTATCTGCTACCGCGAGACCGACTCGATCTGGAGCAACTACAGTTCCGAGATGATCGTCTGCCGTAAGACCGAGTAGCGAAACCGAGGCCGATCCATTCCGTCAGGTGATGACCTACCCCGGGCCGGAGGTGGAATCGTTCCCGCTCAGGTCAGCCGCCATCTCTTTTTTGAGCCAAGCCCTGGCCGCCGCCCAGCTCCGATGGACCGTTCGCACCGATAGTCCAAGCGCGTCCGCCGTCTCCTCGGCACTCAGGCCGGCGAAATACCGCATTTCTACGATCTTGCTACCGCGTTCGTTGACGCTCGAGAACCGTTCCAAGGCATCGTTCAGGGACAGGATCTCATCAGCCTCTTCGGTGGAGATGGCGGCTCGGGCCTCATCGAGGGACACGTGCTCCGCCCCGGCGCCTCGCTTGAGCCGCTTCCGCGCGCGCGCGTAGTCAACAAGTATCCTCCGCATCGTGTGCCCGGCGATGGCAAAGAAGTGAGCGCGGGTCTCCGGTAGAATTGCTTCCTGCTGTTTGAGTCGCAGAAAGGCCTCGTGTACCAGCGCGGTCGCGCCGAGCGTATGGCCGGGCCGTTCATGGGCGAGGTGGGTCCGGGCGAGACCGCGAAGTTCGTCGTAGACCAGCGGCAGAAGCTGATCCAAGGCCGTATCGTCGCCCTGCTTGATCCGGAGAAGAAGCTGGGTAACCGTGCCTCGAGACTTCACTGCCTGCAACTCCTGCGGATTCCCGACACAGCACATAAATGAGCGGTGAACCCGTATCCTGCAAGATCAGGGGGACCTCAAGCCCCAACCCCTTCGGCGCGAACGGCCCGCGCCGCTGAGCCGAAGGGGTATCCTGACTCGGTATTCTAAGACTACCCCCGACGTGCGATCGAGCAGATCGGGCCCAGCCCCACGATCTCGGCCGGCCGATTCTGGGATGGCCGGAAGTGGACCTGGATCGCGGTGATCACGGAGCCCACCGTACAGTGCTCCGGGTCGTTCTGGTCATTGCAGTTCGTGCGAACCTCCTGGTCGCTTATTGCTGAATCGGGCGTGGCCCCGGTAGCGTCGATCCTCGAGCCCAAGAGCGTGATGCCCTTGAGCCGATCATTCCCCTGCCGCTGGCAAATGGCAATCGATGACGCCAGCTGGACAACGATGGTGCTGGTCGCGATCTCCACGGAGCGCTCACTGCCCTGGTTCCCCTGGCACTCGTTGAAAGTCACCGTCCGACTGGTCGGCGTTGGGTTATCGGTCCAGAACTCCGCCTGGAGGTAACAGGGACGGTCGTTCCGTTCCCCGAACGTGATCTTCCGTAAGCCCATGTTGGGCAATGGGGCACTCAGAACCCGCTCCGACGCGGACAACCCGCTGATGCCGGTGCCGGGGGTGCTGCCCGTGGTGGTGAGCATCGGGATCGGGTTTCCGAGATCGATCCGCTGGTAGCCCTGACGCTGCCAGGTGACATTGGAGCATCTCAGTGCTACGCCCGTGATGCTACCGTTGCCGCTGTGTACCACCACTCCTGTGCTTACCTGGCCCGTGGGGCAATCCACCCATGCCTGCCATTGGTTGTTGCAGTTGGGCCGCTCGAAGCTGGTACCGACGCCGTTTCCGAGACCGTTCGGAAGGAGTTGCTTGGCATGCAACTGGGCCCCCTTGATGCGGTTGTTCCGACGGCGCTGGCACATCATTATTCCGGAGACAGCCCTACCGGGCCCCGAGGCCGCGACCCTCTGGGGCGAACCGGAACACGAACCTCCCGTCTGCCTGGTCCTGTAATCAACGTCCACAGCGGCCTGATCTGCGTTCAGGTTCCATGAGCTGAACCCGACAACAATCCTGCACGGTCGGTCTGATTGCTCGAAGAATTCGAGGCTCGTAACGACGGTGCCGGCCGGACCGGTGACGACACTTGCGGTCCCGGCGTCGCCTGAGATCTGCGTGGTTGAGGTTCCGGACGCGACCGTCATGTCCCAGCCTCGCTCGCGGGTGCGCTGAGCGCTGATGGGGAGGACGTACGTCAAGAACAATCCCCCGGCGACCATGCCAATTCGTATGCTCGAGATCTTCATTGGTACTCCAAAGTTTCGGGTGGTTGCATGCTTCCACCACGTGGCGTCAAACCAACGAGAATCGTGTCATCGAAGGGCATTTTTGGGGTTGGAGCAGCTGGCGGGCGAGATCGACGCGCCAGATCTAATCGGAAGCGTCAGCCGCTAGAAGGGCCGGTCCATCTGACGAAAATCGTATGATGGTCCGTGGCGATCGCCACGGTCTAGAAGATGTCGGCTAGATCCTGCGCCACCCGTTCCGCAAAACTACGACTGGCTCGCGCCGGAACTCGGGTTGCCTCCGATCGCAGATAAAATTCCGATACCCCTTGGTCGTCCGGGGGCGCACGGAACATCTCGAGGAATCCAATCTGCGCATCGCTTTCGCCCGTTACATCGATCCGCACCACCAACTGCAATGTGTCAACGTTGAGTCGGTCACCATCCCCGGGCGTGTCAGGACTCGACCAAACGGCAAACGGGCCATCCATCTCGCGCATCATCCGACGCTCACCGGTTGCGGTGCGCACGTTGACAGCAGTCACTTCGGTGTCATCGTACCGATGCAGTTCTCGCGACTGCAATGTGGCGGGGCCACCTTCTAATCCCCGCAATATGTCGTTGGAAATTACATAACCACGACCGGTGGCCGGGTCCAACGCATATCGGTGCGGGCCACCGAACACGGTTCCACCCAACTCGAGTTTCTTCTGCACGCCGGAGATGTCGATCGTCATGGCGCGTTCAGGCTCGGTGAGTTCGTACTCTTCTTTGGCATCGTCATCGAGTTCGCCCAGATCTCGAAGGGCACGAAGCGACGCAAGCCGCCGCAACAGCTCGTCACCGGCGTCTCCCACGGGAAACTCTTCACGACCTGCCGCGACGACGGTCGCGACGCTGTCAGTCGGCGATGTTTTGGGCAAGGCAATGCCCCACAAGTATGTCTCGTCAGTCCCACCGGCATCGGCGACCTCCACTCGGCGCTCCAACAGAAACGTTCGAGAAGGCGACTCAAATGTCACCGAGGAAATGTCATCGACATCTTCATCCCACAACATCACC
>JAZDDC010000102.1:0-14321 GCA_036679565.1 Gemmatimonadota bacterium | reverse complement strand
CCCGGCCAGCGAAATGGCTAGCTGGGCTGGTTCGGGTCCGACCGCCACGGTGCCCAACACGCCTTCGGTCGGGCTAACATGAACCACCGCTCGAGCTTGGTTGAGCGTCACGTACACGGATTCTGCGTCCGGCGCCCACACAAGGTTCAGTGGTCTGCCGTTGTTGTGCCCAACGATCTTAACGGTATGTGTGGTCGCCAACGTTCGTGGGTCCAGGAATACGACTTCGTCACTGGCGCTGCACGCGACTGCCACCAAAACGCCGTTCGGCGCGGGTTGGGCGTCATGTGGTGCGGCGCACACGATTTTTTTTGCGATAGTCGTCAAACTGTGCAACTCCATCGCGGTCACCTCGCCGAGCACCTCGACGTCGTCGCGGTAATAATCTGGGATATACGCGACCTTGCCGTCTGTTGTCACACCGATTCGCGATGCGCCTGACATGGCCAGTGGGACCCGTCCGACAAGTCGGTTGCCGGCAGTTTCGAACTTCCAAAGCGTTGGTTCGCCGTGCGACACTGTGACGTACCAGTGAGCGTGGTCGGATGTCGCAGCGATCCCATGGGGCTCGTCAACTTCCCCCCGTCGGGGGTCCAGCACGATACTGTCTTCAACTACACCCGTCTCGGCGCGAAGCATGAAGACTTGATCGGTGGCGCCGGACGTGACGAGGACAAAACCCTCTGTGTGTTCGGCTGAGCAGGACGTGAACGGGGCGATGGCTACGGCCAGTACGACAACGGCGCGTTGTGTTCTTTTCACGTGGTGTTTACTCATGTCGCGACTGATGTGTTGGGTGGAGAGCCTGCTTTGGAGGACCACGCAATGATACCGAACGAAATCGTCGCGAGTAGAATTGCCGGAAATACTTCGTGAATTGGAATGTCGAATGGGAGGCGCGGCCATAGCAACAATGTCCCGATGCCCATGATGAAAGACGTGACCGCGGCGTTTCCGCGTCCCCGTGTGGAGTGTAGTCCGAAGATCAGTGTCGGGAAGAAACATGCGGCGTAAAGACTCCCGGAAAACGCCGTGAGGAACACGATTCCGCCGGGTGGACGCAATGCTAAAACGGCCGTGATCAAAGCGAATAGCGCTACGTACCATCGTGTCCGTGTTACGACGCCATCATCGGTTTTGGCGGGACGCCATTGTTGCACGATGTCACGTTCAAAGGATGATGCGAGCACCAACAACACGCTATCGAGCGAAGACATGGCGGCGGCGATCATGGCCACCAACAGAAAGGAGCTAATGGACGGGTGAAATACGTTTGCATTCGAGAGTAATGTTGGCACAACGAGATCCGTATCTAAGGTCGGATCGTTTATGATGGCGCGTGCGTAAAGTCCAATCGGCACCAGCATGGTGTACACGATTAGAAAGAGCAGGGTGGAAACCCACATACCTTGTTTTCGGGCGGTGTCGTCTTCCAATGCGTAAAAGCGCGACAGTTGACGGGGCTCCACCATGAACTTCATCGTTCCGGCAACAATGATACCAAGCAACACCAAGAAGGGCATTGCCGCGTTCCACTCAAACAGTTCCGGAGCAATCGTTTGGCGGATCGTTGTGATCGATCCGAGGCCACCAGCGGCTGTGACCGTTCCTTGGAAGAGGAGGACAGCGGCCACGAACATGACGAGTCCCTGAATGACATCGGTTTTTACAACGGAGATGAATCCCCCAACCGCGGTGTACGCCACCACAATGACAAAGACCATCCCGATCGCGACGGGGTACGGTATGGTGAGGAAGGTCTCGAGGAGATTACCGATGCCTTTGAACACCGCAATCATATAAAGAAAACTGGCAAACAATACGATGATGGCCGCGGTGACCTGAGCCACGCGGCTTTGAAATCTGGTGCCCATGAATTCCGGGATTGTGACCGCACCAATTTCTTCTGTGTATCGACGCAAGCGGGGTGCAATCCACGTCCAGGCAAGAATGCTGAAAATTACGGCGCAAGGTGCCAGCAAGAGCCACGGTGCGCCGTATAAAAACGCTTGACCCGAAAAACCGATGAACGAGTTCGTACTCGAGTACGTTGCGAAGAAGGAAACGCCGAGCGCCATACCTCCCATTGCACGTCCGCCAACGTAGTAGTCGGCCATGCCTTTGGTAGCGCGTTTTCCATCCAATGCATGTTTGACCATGAGCGCCGTATAGGCCAGCACGAGAGTGATCGCAAGCCAATGTTGACCGAGCCAATTCACTGTGGCCCCTCGAATAGTTCAGTCACTTTGGCTTTGATGACCTTTCCCATGGCATTGCGTGGTAGTGCCGGTACCGTCACAGCGTTGCTCGGGATCTTGTAAGGTGCCAACCGATCCTTGGCCCATTGTCGCAATTCCTTCAATTCCACTTTGCGTTGTGCCTCGATCGCCACGGCCACGCGTTCCCCCCACTCGTCGTCAGCCAAACCGACCACTGCGCAGTCGCCAACCTCAGGGTGGGTGCGTAACGTATCTTCGATTTCGAGAGCGGAGACTTTGTAGCCACCGGTCTTGATGATGTCCACATTTCGACGCCCCATCACGCGGTAGTAACCGTCTTCAACGATTGCAACATCTCCAGTTTTGAACCAACTGTTGGCGAATGCGGCCCGAGTCTCTCCCGGACGACGCCAATACTCTTTGAAGACCAATGGGCCCCGCACGTAGATCTCACCAGGATCCCCGTGAGCAACGGTGGACCCGTTTTCATCGACGAGTTTCACATCAACGTTCGGAAGTGGAGTGCCAACGTATCCACGGCGTCTTGTGCCGTCGAGGGGGTTTGAGAGTGCCATGCCGATCTCGGTCATACCGTACCGCTCGAGAAGCGTGTGCCCCGTGATGTGTTGCCATGTGTCGAATGTGGTTTGTGGGAGCGCGGCTGACCCGCTTACCATTACGCGAAATTGTTCGCACGCGCGTGACATGTTTTGTTGGTCGGCCGGATTTGCGGTCAACCAATAGTCGATAAGTTTCTTGTAAATGGTCGGCACGGCCATGAACACGGTGAGCTTACTATTGGCGAAAGTTTGCCAAACGGTAGCGGCATCGAACTGTGTAAGCACTTCACAGGTCGCCCCGGACCAAAGGCTGCACCCCAACACATTGATGATGCCATGCACGTGATGGAGCGGCAACGTTAGCAGGATGCGGTCTTGGGGGGACCAACCCCACGCGGCGACCAGCGATTTTAGTTGCGCTTCAATGTTTGCGTGCGTTGTGACCACTCCCTTTGGCTTGCCCGTCGAACCACTCGTGTACACGATCATAGCGGAGCTGTTTTGTGACACGGTTGGCAACACGCCGTCTTGGGGTGCGAGGAGTTCGTCGATGTATAACATGCGTATGCCTCGTTGCCGTACAATAGACCGGATAGGTTCGGCAAGATCTCGTTGCACGACGACAATTGCGGGATCGGAATCCGAAATGACGTGCGCCAGTTCTTCGGGTGGGTGCATCGTGGCAAGCGGGACGGCAATGCCGCCGGCGCGCCAAATCCCCCATTGTGTTGTGACGTAATCGACGCCCGGTGACACAAGAAACGCTACCCGTGTCCCGTTGAGGTGGTCACGAGTGCCCAAGAACGTCCTTGCGGCCAGGGAAGAACGTTCACACAACGCATCGTATGTATGGGTGGTTCGGTCCGGTTCAATGAGAGCCGTGTGTCCGGGGAACAACGCAGCTCGGCGTATCAACGTCGGTGACGGCATGGACGAAAAGGTAGCGCCACCATTTCGATCCGGTTAGGCGGATAGCGAACAATGGTAAGCGCTACGCGGGCACCAAGGCGCGAACGCGGTTAGTGACCGACGAACTAAACACAGTGTCAGGAAACAGGCGCCAGGTTGTGGTGGCTGGGGGACCGGGGGACCTGGACACCTGAGACCTGACACTGTGTTGTTACACGGATACCACCTGGGGAAATTTTGCGCCGCTCCGTCGGCCTGCGGCGATGTTCGAGAATGAAGCGGCGCTTCCTACGCCACGTCATGGATGGTTCCCGACCGCACGGACAACGTACATGCGTGAGGATCTTTTCGGTGTGTTGTGGATCACACGGATTCAAATGCAGACGACCCGCGTACGCAAAGCGTTTTCAAAAGCGTTCGAAAACTCGCGTTATGTCTGCAGGGTAAGAACTCCGAGTGAGGGCTAGCATGAGGAGGATGCGGGCTTTTTGCGGCGATAGGTCTCGCGCAAACACTGTGTTGGGAATGATGGGGTTTCCGGTAATGCGCCCTCCCGGTACACGCGAAGCGATCACGACCGGAATACCAAGCGCCACGGCGCGTTGCACGCCTCGCGTAGTCCCCTCGCTCAGCCGGCCACCGGCAAATCCCGTGATCACCAATCCCTGCACGCCCCTATCAATCCAGTAATCGATGGTGGAACCGTCAAAGCCGGAATAGTCCGTCACAAGCTCCACGCGGGGGAGCGCTCCAATCGTTCGCAAATCGAATGGTGTCTGCACGGTATGTGGCTTTGTCACGGCTCGATAAAACGTGATCCGATCGGAATCTGCGAAACCCAATACTCCAAGTTCCGGCGATCGAAAAGCCTGCACCCGTTGGTTGTCCGTTTTCCAAGCGTCCCGCGCACTGTTGATCTCGCCATTCATCGCGATGAGAACACCCTTGCCGTGCGCGTCTGGCGCAGTGGCGATCCGTACTGCATCGAGCAAATTGGCGGGGCCATCGGGAGATATTTCGTCTGCAGATCGCATGGACCCAACTAAAACAACGGGTCGTGAATCTCGTACGGTCAGATGGAGAAAGAACGCGGTCTCTTCCATCGTGTCGGTTCCATGTGTGATGACGATACCGGCCAATCCAGGGTCGGCTTCGAGCACGGTTCCCACTCTTTTTGCCAGTCGAAGCCAGTGGTGCGGAGTCATTTGTGACGAGCCGATTCGGCTAAACTCTTCGACGACAACCTCGGCGTAGTCCTGAAGTTGCGGAACCGCGTGGACTAATGACGCTCCGTCCAAGGTGGGCGCCCCGCGTCGGCTAGCGATGGTGCCGCCCGTAGTAATCACGACCACACGCGGGTTCGCTACCTCTTGGAATGCCGAAGCGCTGGCGCTTAGCGGCGCGACCACGAGTACCATCAGCGCCACCCCGGTTCGTTTGATCCAAGTCATCCGAACCTATGGCGGCCTAATGCAACACTCAACATTCAACACTCAACATTCAACGCTCATTTAAGGAAAGGAACTTCATCACATTTCGGGGAGTATGCGATTGATCAATTGAGGCGTGTTAAGTTACTTAATCCCCCGGTCAGACATAGGCCACAGATCAACAAGGAGTTTCGATGAAGCGACAGTTACTATGGTGTGGTGCGTTTTTGGCGTCTGCGGCAATCATCGCCCCCTCTATGAGGCTGGTGGCGCAGGAGGATATGGCCATGGCGGACCCGGCTGATGTCGGCTCGATCGACGCTATCATGGCAGCCGTGTATGACGTAATCTCAGGGCCGGCCGGTCCGCGCGATTGGGATCGTTTCCGTTCTCTGTTTTCTCCAGGCGCTCAATTGATCCCCACCGGTCGTAGTGAGTCCGGGGAAGTGGGGGCCAACCGGAATACGGTGGATGGATACATCGCCGCCGCGAGCGGGTTTTTCTCCCAGTCACCGTTCTTTGAAGTCGAAATAAATCGGGTAACAGAGCGATACGGCAACATCGCGCATGCGTTTTCCACGTACGAATCCCGACGGAGTCCCGAAGAGGAACCGTTCCTTCGTGGCATCAATAGTTTCCAATTGATGTACGACGATGATCGATGGTGGGTCGTGAACATATACTGGGCAGATGAAAACCTATCGGGGCCCATCCCTGCAAAGTACACAGCAAGCCACTAAGCCTCCAAGTCCAAACAGAGCCACTGAATCCGCGGAATCCATGTTTCCGTGGGTTCAGTGGTTCTTGTTGTATAAAGCACTTTTTAATACAAAGTACGGTTGAAGTCGAATCCGGTAAACCTACCGGGGCAACCGAGTTGAATCTGCCATGAAGCCCACTCCTCACCTTTGCCGCAGGGGACACGTCCATATGCCTGGATTTAGTCAGGTTTGGCGTCCCGAATACCGAGAATACGGTTTGAGAGATTTACACGAGGGTAAGAATTGGCAGACTCGACAATACTCGACGTCGTGGCAAGGCATGCGGCGGAGCACCCTGATCGCATTGCGATTACAGCCCCAGACAGACCCTCATTGTCGTTTGGCGGGTTGTACGAGGTAATCCGTCGCACAGGCGTGCAACTCAACTTGCTGGGTGTCGGTCGCGGTGATCCGGTCGCGGTCGTCATGCCAAACGGACCCGAGGTGGCCGTGTCTTTTGTGGCGTTGTCATCGCATGCCACGGTTGCGCCGCTCAACCCAGGGTATCGCGATGAGGAATTCGATTTCTATCTGAAGGATTTAAACGCTCGTGCACTCGTCGTGTTGGAAAACGACGAGTCGCCCGCAGTTACCGTGGCCCAGTCCCGTGGAATTCAGGTCATAGCGCTTCGTGTTGAGGACAACGCTGCAGCCGGCGAGTTTGAGTTGCATGGTTCGACCTCACATCAGTGCAAGGTCGCCGAAAAGATTCGTCCAGACGACGTTGCATTGATTCTTCATACTTCCGGCACGACGGCACGTCCCAAGATGGTACCATTGAGCCATGCGAATTTACTGACGTCGGCGGCAAACATTTCGACCACGTTGGCGCTGTCGCCAGATGACCGATGTCTGAATGTCATGCCCCTCTTTCATATTCACGGATTGATGGCGGCGTTACTTGCATCGCTCCACGCAGGTGCGAGTATCTCGTGTACACCCGGTTTTTTTGCATCGAGATTGTTCGACTGGATGGAAGATCAAAAGCCAACCTGGTACACGGCGGTGCCGACCATGCACCAGGCGATTCTTGACCGCGCCGACGAACATGCGAACGTCATCGCCGCCAGTGCTCTCCGCTTCATTCGTTCATCATCTGCTTCGCTGCCGCGAAACGTATTAATGGCGTTGGAGGACGTGTTTGACGTTCCGGTGATCGAAGCTTACGGCATGACGGAGGCATCGCATCAAATAGCGAGCAACCCCCGCCCGCCGCGGCGAAGAAAACCGGGTTCGGTGGGTCTGGCGGCCGGTCCAGCGATACAGATCATGGCACCCGACGGGGACACCGTGTTAGGGGCCAACCAGACGGGTGAGGTTGTGATTCAGGGCCCGAATATCACGACGGGTTACGCGGCCAACCCAGAGGCGAATGCAAGGGCGTTCGTCAATGGGTGGTTGCGCTCAGGAGACCAGGGGCATCTGGATTCGGACGGCTACCTGTTTCTCACCGGCAGGTTGAAAGAAATCATCAATCGAGGCGGAGAGAAGATATCTCCGCGGGAGATTGACGAGACGCTCCTTGATCACCCCGATGTTGCACAAGCCGTGACGTTTGCCGTACCGGACGAAAGGCTTGGCGAGGAAGTTGGGGCCGCCGTCGTGCTGGCGAATAACTCTCGCGCTACCGAATACGACATTCGATCGTTTGCTTCAACACGGTTGGCGGATTTCAAGGTGCCGACCCGTGTTGTAATCCTGGACGAGATACCGACCGGGCCGACAGGTAAGCTCCAGCGGATTGGATTGGCTGCTACCCTGGGGCTCGTGGGTTCGCCTAAGGAGAACGCCCCGGTCGAATACGTTGCACCTGACGGTGAGGTAGAGGCCCTCGTTGCGGACATATGGGCCCGCGTGTTAGGCGCCACCCGGGTCGGCACCCGTCATCGATTTTTGGACGTCGGCGGCGACTCGATGTTAGCCACACAGTTGGTCGCCAATCTTCGGGACACTTTGGGTGTCAACCTTTCGATACTCGATTTCTTTGAAGCGCCTACGATCGCGCAGCAGGCCGACATTGTGGAACGTTTGCTCGCCAAGGAAGTTCACGACCGTGTTGCTTAGCATCAAGGCCCTGCCATGACCACCACTGAAAGTCTGTTGCGCCATCGGCTCAAAGAAGCCCGAGCGAATGCGATGTCGTTTGCCATTCCGAACCGCTCAAAAGATGAGCCAACGCCACTGTCGCACGCGCAGGAACATCTATGGTTTCTTGCGCAAATGGCTGGCACAAGGGAGGCCTTCAATAGATCGCTAACGGTGCAGTTCGATGGGCAGCTAAAGATAACGGTGTTGCGACATGCATTGTCCAAGGTGGTGGCGAGGCACGATGTACTGCGGTCGTCGTTTCACGCCTTGGACGGTGGTCTTACACAGACCGTGAACCAAGCAACACCGATCGTTCTCCCCGTTGTTGACCTCAAAAGACGGAAGCAATCCAAAGCAAAGTTGGAACGGGCGGCCAATCGTCAGATGAGACTCGAGACTCGTCAACCCTTTGATTTGGAGACCGGCCCCCTCTTCCGTGTGGTACTGTATCGTTTGTCAGAAGTGCGGCATGTGCTGCACTTCGTGGTGCATCACATTGTCTCCGACGGGTGGTCCGACGGAATATTTCTTCGAGACGTGTCAATAGAGTACCGCGCCATCGTTGCGGGTAAAACGGCACAACATCCTGGACTTCCAATTCAATACTCAGACTTCGCGTCGTGGCAACGGAATGGGAGCATCGCGGAGTCCGTTGCAGGCGATCGTTCGTTTTGGCAGGAGACGCTGAATCACGCGCCGGGGAGTCTCCGGTTGCCTTTGGACCGCCGTCCCGCGCAAAAAGCAGAATACGATGGTCGCAAGGTCGTCACTGTCCTGCCAACGACGCTCGTGGAATCTATCAAAGACGTTGCGCGGCGATGCGATGCCACGCTCTTCATGACCCTGCTCGCCGCCTTCCAAACGTTGTTGTACAGATACTCGGGCGATGACGACATCATCGTGGGGACGCCCGTTGCGAATCGCTCCCGGAGCGAGACAAGGGAGTTGGTTGGGTTATTCCTAAACACGCTGGCTATTCGTACGGATCTGTCAGGCAACCCAACGTTCGCAGACCTTGTGGCGCGTGTTAGGCAACAGACCCTCTCTGCGTTGTCCCACCAGGATCTACCGTTCGCAGAGGTGCTAAAGACGCTCCCAAATCGACATCATGGTGATCTACCTGTGTTCCGAACGATGATGCAGCTACGGAACATGCCGCGCCAACTCGTCAGTTTCGGGGAAGTCAAAGCGAAGGTTCTCGACCTTGATGAAAAAGACCCGGAGCACGCGCGACTGCGTCTCGGTCCGGTCTCGAGGGTCCACCTGGCATTGGATTGTGTCGAGCGCGGTGGCGAGGTGATTTGCTGCTTCGAATACGACAAAACCGTGTTGCGAAAGACAACCGTTGCACAATTGGCATCGCACTTCGAGACGCTTCTTCGGGCGATTGGCGATGACCCCACGGCACGTTTGTTGGATTTGAGCTTGTTAACACAGGTGGACACCGAAAAGATTCTGACGGATTGGAATAGGTTGTCCCGAACCCCGGTGCCCGCTGCTTGCGTGCATCAAATGTTCGAATCGCAAGCTCACAAAACGCCAAACGCCCTTGCAATCCTTGATGGAGACGAACAACTCACGTACGACGAGTTGAATGAGCGCGCAAATCAGATTGCGGCTCGGCTCGAGGCGTCAGGGATTGGCCCTGGGAACATGGTCGGCGTCTGCATTCCACGTTCGGTCGATATGATTGTCGGTCTACTTGGCGTTCTGAAGTCTGGCGCGGGGTATGTGCCATTGGACCCTAACCATCCGCGGCGACGTTTGGAGTTCATGCTCGACGATGCGGGTCCCGCGGCCGTTGTCATGGTGCGGTCCATCCACCTCCCACCAAGGGCGCGTGAAAACGCGTCACTGGTTCGGATCGACGTCGATGCGGAAGGTGAGTACGGCCCCGAGACGTCAGAATGTCTGTCGGCGCCCACTCCAGATGACACCGCATACGTGATCTACACCTCAGGCTCGACGGGCCAGCCGAAAGGCGTGGTGGTTGATCATCGAGCGCTGAGCAACTACACGCAATGTGCTATTGATGCGTTTGCACTTGGGCCGGATGATCGTGTGTTGCAATTTGCCTCAATTAGCTTCGACGCGAGTGCAGAGGAGATCTTTCCAGCCTTAGCCGTTGGTGCCACGCTGGTGTTGCGTGACGACGAGATGATTATCAGCGCACCGCACTTTTTTAATGCATGTGCGGTGTTGGGCGTCACCGTGCTTGACCTTCCCACAGCCTACTGGCACGAAATCATCCACGGATTGACCGAAGACGTACAGGTGTCGGCCGACGTGAGATTGGTTGTGATAGGCGGCGAACGCGTCTCTGCCGAGTTGTTAGACCGATGGAAAAAGCATGTTGGCGATGAAGTTGTCGTCGTCAATACCTACGGCCCTACTGAAGCAACCATCGTTGCGACGATGTGCGACGTTGTAGGGCCTCATGCGGTGGAGATATTCGACCACAGTGTCCCGGTTGGTGTCCCGGTCCGCAACGCTCGTATCTATGTTCTCGATGAGCGAAGAAAACCGGTTCCCCATGGTGTGATTGGAGAACTATACATCGGTGGTGTCGGTGTCGCGCTTGGGTATTTGGGCCGGCCCAAACTCACAGCGGAACGCTTCCTCATCGACCCCTTTGACGATGCAGAACAAGCCCGGATGTATCGTACGGGTGACCTGGTTCGGTTCCGAACTGATGGCATCTTGGAGTTCAACGGGCGTCTGGATGACCAGGTAAAGGTGCGAGGTCATAGGATTGAATTAGGTGAGATTGAATCCGTGCTGAGAGAACACGGTGAAGTTGAAATGGCGGTTGTGACAATACGCCCGGACAAGGCAGAGGAAAAATATCTCGCTGCGTATGTGGTGTGTGTAGAAGGCTACACGTTGACGACCCGAAAACTACGTGACTTCCTCGAAGCGCGATTGCCAGACCACATGATTCCGCAACATTTTGCGGGTGTTGCCACGTTACCGGTTAACCAAAACGGCAAAATCGACCGGCGGGCGTTGCCCAATCCCTTGAAGCATGCGTTGGAAGCGGGCGGAGAATTTATCGACCTCAATACGCCGACAGAACGACAACTAGGCGACATTTGGGGGGAATTACTTCCCAGCGATCGAGTTGGGGCAGACGACGATTTCTTTGACCTGGGCGGTCACTCGTTGCTTGCTACTCGCCTGGTGACACGGGTACGAGAGCATTTCGCAATTGACCTTCAGCTCAAATCAGTTTTCGAGAACCGAACAGTCGCGTCGCTCGCGCAACACGTGGACGCACTCGTCTTGGCGTACTCACCGGATGCAAAGGGTGTGGAGTTCGGTGCTTTGCGGGCGGTTACACCGGCGTTTCACAACGGTGGCGCACCGTTGTCATTTGCCCAAAGCCGCCTGTGGTACCTTGATCAACTGCAGCCTAACAACCCGGCCTATAACATACCTTTCGCGTTAAAACTGAATGGTGCACTAGACGTCCGCGCCCTGGAACAAAGCCTGGCAGAAATCGTTCGCCGGCACGAAGTGTTGAGATCACGGTTTGTGTTGGTTGGCGATGCGCCGAGACAAATAGTTGATCCAATGGTTCGGATAACTGTGGCGGTCACCGATCTATCGGGCACCGAGGGTGTCAATGAAACCGCTCGCCGAACACTGAGTGCCGATGCCTGTTTACCGTTTGATCTCACACACGGCCCAATGATTCGTGTGCGGTTGTTACGGCTTGCGGAACGAGTGCACGTGTTGGGGATCGTCATCCACCATATTGCCGCCGATGGTTGGTCATTTGATGTGCTCCTGCGGGAGTTGGAAATATTGTACAAGGCGTTTTCAACGGGGCGGCGATTGCCATTGGGACCCCCCGTGCTTCAATATTCTGAAGGCAAAGTGGCCGCGTTCAGAGTCGTATGGGGAGCAGCTGGCATATTGGCGCCACAAACTTCGTGGCGACTTGCCTACACTCGACTTACCGACTGATCGGCTACGCCCTTGTGTGCAGAGTCATCGCGGATCGACTATCGCATTCGATTGCCCATCCGACCTCGCCAACATCCTGGACCGCGCCGCAGGGGGGCAGGATGCAACGTTGTTCATGGTTCTTTTTGCGGCGTTCAATTGCCTATTGCAGCGATATACCGGCCAAGATGACTTGCTCGTCGGAACACCCATTGCCAATCGCAATCGGCCTGAGGTTGAGGGGATCATTGGGTTCTTTGCCAACACGCTTGTCTTGAGAACGGATTTGGGTGGCGCCAAGAGTTTTGCCGACGTCGTCCGCCGCGTGCGTGACGTGTGTCTCGAAGCCTATGACAACCAGGATATACCTTTCGAGCAAATCGTTGAAGAACTACAACCGACACGGGATTTGAGTCGGACACCGTTATTTCAGACTATGTTCGTGTATCAAGAGGCGCTGGATCGCCCAACCAACATGGGCGATGTGGCGGTGGAACGGTTTGAATTCGCAACAACCGTTTCGCGTACCGATCTCTACGTGTGGATTCAACGAACACCGGCAGGTTTGAGAGGGTTTTTCGAATACAACACCGATTTGTTCGATGCGGCTACCGTACGGCGCATGATGCATCACTACCAAGTGATTCTCAGAGGTGTGTGTGAGAATGTTGACGCAGATCTTGGTGAATTACCACTTTTGTCGTCAGCAGAACACGACCAACTGGTCACCGGATGGAACAACACACGAATCGAAACTCCGGCGTGCTGTATTCACGAACTGTTTGAACGTCAAGTAATTGCTCACCGAAACAAGGTGGCCGTGCGTTGTGGTGACCAAGCCGTAACGTATGGTGAACTCGACTGTCGCTCCAATCAAGTCGCCCGACACCTTCAGGCCCTTGGTGTTGGGAGTGAACAACTCATCGGGGTTTCCATTAACCGATCCATTGACATGATGGTCGCGGTGCTTGGTGTACTAAAGGCTGGCGCCGCGTACGTACCCCTAGACCCCGCTTATCCCGATGCCCGTGTCGAATTCATGGTGCGGGATTCGGGGCTCACGATTGTTCTGACGGAGGAGGTGTTGCGAGGACGTTTCAGTACGTCAACGACCAACATCATTTGTCTTGACTCGGATTGGCCGGCAATAGTAAAACAAGCTTCAGGCCCGCTCGGCTTGTCGCAAGAGTCCGGTTGCCTTGCATATGTCATCTACACATCCGGTTCCACGGGGACACCGAAAGGTGTGGAGGTCCAACACGATTCCGTTGTGAATTTCTTGGAAAGTATGCGTCGCGAACCGGGAGTTGACGAACACGACGTGCTATTTGCAGTGACCACCTTGTCGTTTGACATCTCAGTGCTTGAGCTGTTTCTGCCATTGATTGCGGGCGCTCAAGTTGTCATTGGAGCGCGCCACGTCATAGAAGACGGCGCCGAATTGGCAAATGCTATTTTACAGGCTGGTGTGACGGTGATGCAGGCCACGCCTGCGACCTGGCGCATGTTGCTTGGCGCCGATTGGCAACCCCAATCACGTATCAAAGCTCTATGTGGTGGTGAGTCGCTGCCGATGGATCTTGCGGGCCAACTACTCCAGCGTGTTGGGGTGTTGTGGAACATGTACGGGCCGACTGAAACGACGATTTGGTCCACGTGTCAAATCATCACGAACCCCGACGATATCGCGATCGGCCGACCCATCGCCAACACGAATGCGTACGTGCTCGATCGCCAACTCAGACCGGTGCCACTTGGTGTAACCGGCGAGTTGTACATCGGTGGGGCCGGCGTTGCTCGCGGTTATAGAGGACGTCCTGAACTGACTGAGGAGCGTTTCATCGTCGATCCGTTTGTAAATGACGGAGGGTCCCGGATGTATCGGACGGGAGACTTGGCGCGTCGCAATCCAAGCGGTTCGATTGACTGTCTCGGTCGGGTCGATCACCAAGTAAAAATCCGCGGGCACCGTATTGAGCTCGGTGAGGTTGAATTCGCGTTAGCGACGCATCCGGTCGTGCGTCAGTGCGTGGCTTTGGTCCGCGGCATCCGACCTGGAGACGCTCGTCTGATTGCGTACGTCGTGCACTCTGCCAACCAAACGGCCACCGCTGCCGAAATGCGTAAGCACCTCCGAGCGACCTTACCGGATTTCATGATTCCACAGCATTTCGTTGTACTTGCAGAATTCCCGCTCACCGACAACGGAAAGGTGGATCGAAAAAAACTGCCAGCGCCGTTTGCCGCCACCGCGGCACCGGCAGAACATGCAGAACCGGAGACCGAAACGGAGCGTCGGTTGGCAATCATTTGGCAAGAGATATTGGGGGTTCACGGCGTTGGCCGTCACGCCAACTTCTTTGAGTTGGGTGGCCACTCCTTGTTATCAATGGGCGTCATCGGTCG
>JAZDDC010000101.1:0-4221 GCA_036679565.1 Gemmatimonadota bacterium | reverse complement strand
TGGAGTTCCTGGTAACTGTTCTTGAAAACCTCAACCAACTGGCGAATGGACTGTTGGGAAGAAAAGTCAGCCAACAATAGATCGACGGATTGGTTGACGCTGGCAGCGATGATTTCGGTCTGTGCTATTTTACCCTGATCTCGGTTCCGGCACACCATCACCACATTGGCACCCATCTTTGCCAATCCCAGGGCGGTGGTCTTGCCAATACCGGAGTTTGCACCGGTAATCAAAACCGTTTTATTCTTCATCAAGACTACCCGAACGCTGCGACATCAGTCGCGTGCGTTCAAGCTCTGATACACCGCTCCAACGAACCGCCCAGGGTTTGCGCCCCACACAGCGTCCAAGTCGGACGTCACTCCGGCCTGCATCACCTCTTCCTCCGACGCCCCGTCGTTCACCATGACCTGGACGCGATCTCGCACGGTGATCAGCATGTCACGGTAGGCGCGTAGCTCGTCAGCGCCTGCGAGCGCACCGTGGCCGGGAATGATTTTCGTATTGGAACCGGCGACGGCCAAAACCTGGTTCGCGGCATTGATCACGCCATCGATTCCGCCACCGCTGTTCATATCCACGAACGGGTATCGCCCATTGAAAAATAGGTCTCCCATGTGGATCACATCGGCATTGGCGAAGTGAACGAATGCGTCGCCGTCCGTATGACCGTGTGCCACATGCGTGACACGAATCGTCTCGCCATTCCAATGAAATGTTATGCCCTCGGTAAACGTGACGACGGGCAGAGCATCCGGTGGTGCCTGGTTGCTGTTGCCGACTATGTTGCGGAACTCCTCGGGGTTCAGACGCTTCCGCACGTTTTCATGGGCGACGATCATGGCACCTGCCTTGCCCATGTTTTCGTTGCCACCGGTGTGATCGCCATGCCAATGCGTGTTGAGTACGAATTTCACATCCTGGTCAGTGACGGTTCGTATGGCCGCCTGAATTTTTTCAGTGAGTGGCGCAAATTGGTCGTCGACTATGAAGGCGCCGTCCGGGCCGACGGACAACCCGATGTTCCCGCCGCGGCCTTGCAGTAGGTAGATCCCGGGGGCCACGACCGTGGTCTGTATTTCAACGTCATCAAGGTTCCGTTGTGCCGCGCATGGTGCGGCCGCAACGATTAACATGGATCCGAGAAGCAAACGGTAACGATGCATGACTCTTCCTCCAAAGATTACTGTGGCTTGATGTGTGGGAACTTAGATTGATCTAACGAGCTTCTGCGAGGAACGCGAAGCGGGATGAGAGATCGTACGTGCCAACTTTTCCGAGACCCGGCTCTGTTTCCTCGAGAATCTTGTTGAGTGATGTTCCGCTGACAAACGGTGGGCGAGGAGGTGGCAACGTCTCCATTGTTTGGTTGAACCGTATGGTCTTAAATTTCTTGCCGATGATTTCCGTGAGTTGGATAATATTCTCGTTTACCACCGGTTTCATTTTGTCTGCGAGTCCAGAGAATTCCGTGTCGCCCGGTCGGGCCGTGAAGCGGTGTACCTTTGGCAGTTCGTAAAAATAAAAATCTACGAAGGACTCATCAAGGGGTTCCTTGATATCCGCGAGCGCGCTTTTGGCTTCCTGTCGGATAGACTTATTTCGACTCGACATTTTTGCTGTCTGTCTTAGTGTGAGCCGATCCACCGTCTCCATTTGGTCGGGCCGGCCCGAAACGATCGTGGCGGACCAGCTGTAGGGAATGTGGATCGATCGATCGGAATCCACGTAACACCGCATCCCGTCATCTTCGAAGGCAAAGCGGCGAAGCCGATGGCGGCGGGACAGCACTGTCAGCGCCTTTCCCTTGATGATACGGACCCGGGCGCCGGCGCTTTTGAGTGTTCGGGCCGTTTGCTGGAGTTCTGGCAAGTCACTGCTGGCGAACCAGATCGTCGATGACGGATAATTGGCCTTCACTCGTATCTCTGCCGCCGAGAGCCCGAAAATGGGACTCAGACCAGTGATATCTAGTTCGTCGTGCGGTGGCGACGACAACAGTAGAAACGATTCCGACATCCGTTGCCTATCGTTGTGGGATTTGAAGGTCGGCCATATGCCCAATATAGTCCCTTATATAGAGGAAGAGCCAAAGACGCGCGAAAAGGGCCGTTAGGGGGTGTCCATGTCTCGCCGGTGGCTCAAAATCCCACAGATCATTAACATCCGACCATGAGCTTACAACGCTTTGGCCACGGCTACGATTCGCATCTTTTTGGCGCCAACCGGAGACTTGTCCTTGGGGGCGTCGAGATACCCCATACCTCAGGTCTGGTGGGGCACTCCGATGGTGACGCGGTGGCACACGCGGTCATCGATGCATTGCTCGGCGCGGCGGCGATGGGTGATATCGGCACACTGTTCCCCAACTCCAACGAGCGGTGGAAGGACGCGGACTCCATGGAGTTGCTGCGCGAAGTCAAAAGACGAGTCATTGCGGCAAATTACATGATCGTGAATGTGGATGTGACCGTCATAACGGAGGCCCCCAAAATCGGCCCGTTCGCCCAGCAAATGAAGAGGAACATTGCCGAGGCGATTGGCATTTCCATCGGTGGTGTATCTGTAAAAGCAAAAACAAATGAGGGCATGGACGCGGTGGGCGAAGGGCGGGGCATCGTTGTGCACGCCGTGGCCTCGCTGGCAGGAGCTTGACGTACCTCGAGCAGTTCATAACTGGGTTGGCAGACCTTCCGCCCGCTTTGATTTACGTGGTCATCGGTGTACTGGCCGCACTCGAAAACATCTTCCCTCTGGTTCCGGCCGATACCGCCGTCGCCTTCGGTGCCTTCCTATCCGGCACCGGTCGAATCTCGGCGTGGAGTGTATTTGCGTTTACCTGGATCGGAAACGTTGCATCGGCCATCGGGACATATTTGGTTGCCCGCCATTTGGGACGGCCTTTCTTTCGCAGTAGGTTTGGCGAACGACTTCTGAAACCTGCAGCGCTACAACGACTCGAGGTCCTGTACAAAAAATACGGCACCTGGGGCATTTTCTTCAGCCGTTTTATCCCGGCCCTACGAGCAATTGTTCCGCCATTCGCAGGTGTTGCCAACGTGGGGGCCGTAAGAGCGATTGTACCAATGGCCGTCGCATCCGCCATTTGGTACGGTACGATTACATACCTCGCTGCGACTGTCGTTCGGGAATTTGATGAAATCAAAAAGTTGATACTTCAGTTCAACCGCATTGGCGCTATTGTCCTCGGTGCGCTGGTTGTTTTTAGCATAACCTGGTGGTTGCTGAGACACCGCAGAGCAAAACCGGTTGGCAATGGTGAATGATGTCGAGCGTATTGCTCGGGCATTTTGGTTGGAGGGGTTTCGCGACTACCTCACGTTGGAGGCTGGGCTTCAGCCTAACACCGTAGAAAGTTATTCGCGAGACATAAAGCGGTTGGTCGCGTTTGCCGCGTCACAGAACGTACAGCAACCGGCCGATGTGTCTCTCGATCTTCTTCGCAAACTTCTGCTGCATCTGAAAGATCTCGGCTTCGCGGCGACGAGTATCCGCCGTCAAATTTCGGCGATACGAACGTACTTTCGTTTTTTGGTGAGCGAAAAAAATGTCGCGCAGGATCCAAGTCGAGAGCTTGACCTGCCGAAGACGTGGCGTACGCTCCCGGACGTGTTGACCATAGATGAGGTGGAGTCGTTGCTTGCCGCCCCGAATCCCGATCTTCCAATGGCTTGGCGCGATCGGGGGTTGCTTGAGGTAGCATACGGTACGGGCATTCGCGTGTCGGAACTCGTCGGGCTAGACCTGTCGTCACTTTGGTTTGATGAGGCTTTGATACGTGTCATTGGTAAGGGCGACAAGGAACGCATTGTCCCAATTGGTAGGCGGGCCATTGGTGCGGTGGCAATTTACATACGAGAGGTGCGGCCAACCATCGACAAGGGGCAGTCAGAGGGGCGACTCTTCTTGAACACCCGTGGCGGGCCACTCAGCAGAGTCGGTGCATGGGGTGTCGTAAAACGCTGCGCACAACTCGCGGGGCTAAAAAAGACGGTTACGCCGCACACATTGCGCCATACGTTTGCAACCCATCTTTTGGAGAGGGGCGCTGACCTACGAGCGCTGCAGGAGATGTTGGGGCATGCAGACGTATCAACAACGCAAATCTATACACACGTTGACCGAGATTACCTGCGACAAGTTCATAGGCAGTTTCACCCACGTGGCTGACTACTCGGCCTTCAACGCGATCACGGGATC
>JAZDDC010000100.1:0-12223 GCA_036679565.1 Gemmatimonadota bacterium | reverse complement strand
TTCCGGGCACCTACACCGTCTTCCTCGCAACGTACCAGAACGGCATGGTGACGGAATTCGGTGCACCGCAAACCTTTGACGTCCATGCTCGACCAGGTTCCAGCGGAGCCCGCAGGTCCTGGCATTCCAGAAGGAAATCCAACATCTGCAACGTGCCGCCCTCGGCGCAAACGCGGCGGCAGTGAAGCGCAGACGCGTGTGAACGATCTCGAAACAGCCTTCGAGCGTGTACCGTTGGGCAACAGCGATGAAATCCAAAGCACCGTGGAGTCCCGGCGCGAACAACTGCGCAACGTGCAGTGGGATTTAAATGGTGACCCCACCGTGCGTCGTCGCGCCGAAGCATCACCCACATCCCTGTCGCAACGACTCGGCCGAATCACCGGTGGCGCTTGGAGTGGTACACTTACTGAGATCACCGGCATGCAACAGGAACAACATGCGTTAATCGGCGATGAGTTCGTAGCCATTCTCGCCAACCTCCGCACGCTGATCGAAATCAATCTTAAACAGCTTGAGGATCTCGCGGACGAGGTCGGTGCACCGTGGACGAGTGGACGGTTGCCCATGTGGAGAGGGTTGCGACCAATCTCTTAACCGCGTTCTGTTCGCCGCGCAACGTTGTCCCTCTGCCGACCTAAGCCCCCTCCCCGTTTTTCGGCGGAGGGGGATTCAGCCCTTACGGCGTACTATCGTTGCGGCGACTCCGCCAAGCACGGCGCCGCATGCCAGACCACCAATCGCCACAATCGCGATCGGGATGGGGACATGCGACATCTGTACGAGAAGTAGTGGTCCTCCCATCACAACCACCAAAAGCACCACCCAGCGATCACTGCGCCAAGCGAAGCCGTCATACCTAACACGCCTCACCAACACCGACGGGATTGCAGCATACAGTCCGGCGACCGTGGCATAGATCCAACCCAACTCCGCCAGTGTGCCCGGACTGCGGCCGAACAACCACTCGGCACACCACTGCACCGCCATTGGTACGGGGAACACTAGTAGAAGCACGGCAAAGCAGCACACAACGGCAATTGATCTTCGGACCTCGTCTCGTTGCATCGTGGAAAGACGAGACGTCATGTAAAGAAAGGCACCCAGGCCCCATGTAACACCTAACACGACAATCCAAAGCAGAGGGGTCTGGTATGCGGGCAAAGATGAACTCAACCGGGCCGTGGACACTTCCCCGGTCAGCACGGCCAAAGCCACTCCTAACACCGCGGCAGCGGGACCGCCCCAACGGGTCCGGCCAAATCGGTGATCGCCAACCTGCGATCGCGCGTACGACATGGCCGCGCCTCGGACTCGGTCCGAGGGCCGCTCTGTGGCGATGGGTGTTATCAACCCCATCGTACCTTGAAACGCCTCCAGGTCCTGTTGGCACCGCCTGCACGTATCAACGTGGGCTCGTAAGGCATCATCGACTTGATCCTCGAGCATGGTAAGGAGTAGGCTGCGGTCATTCGGGGTAGAGACGGTGCAGCACGAGAATCTCTCGCTGGTCGATTGGTAAGTTCCTTAACATGCGGTCCACATCTGCCCGGGCGAGGGAAAGGTCCTCCGTGTGTTCCACACTTTCAGATGGGTCCAACCGCGCAAAGGCCCTTCGCTCAGTCTTGGCAACACGCAAGCGATCCATGCACGTGAAGCGAACGATGGTGAAAATCCAGCTGCGGAATCGACCCTGCGGTTCGAACGCGTCGCGACGGTCTACCATCTTGACGAACGCATCCTGGAGGGCGTCTTCGGCTTCGTCCCAGCTTTGGAGCAACCGGCGACACAGGCCAAAGAGTTGGGACTCATAGCGATCGTAGAGTACCTCAAACGCTTGAACATCCCCGCCCTTGAAACGCATCATGAGCTGGTCGTCCGATGCATCGGCCGGGCTCTCAATCATCTCGGTGTCGACGCGCCGAACGGCCAACGACGACAACCTCGGAACGACGTGGTTGGAGAGAATGTGGTGTCCCTAGAAGTAAATGGACCACGGGCGTAGGCGCCGTAACGTGCCCCTTGCCATGAGTAAACGCGCGAGTCGTGCCTGACATAACACGCCAACCGAACAACAAATCGCCCGCTCTCCGCGTTCGCTCTGTCTGACTTACTCCGCTGTACACCGCACGAAAGTTCGTCGTCCCGCGGGTGTTATGTCGCAAGCCGGTAGATCGTTGTCTCAATAAAGCCCCTCGAGGCAATTGGTCCATCCGGAAACGAAACGGTCAAGGTATGTGTCGGCCACGGTTCTCGGCAAGGCACAGGTATGATCGTGTCCAGACAATGGTGGACCCAAAACTCGCTCGAAAGGAGCCAAACATGTCGGGATACGGAAAGATCGGAAGAGATGTGGGCGTCGTGGGAAGGTGGTTCAGGCTGGCGGCAGGAATTGTAATTCTGTTTTTCGTGCTGATGGATTTTCTAGGAGGCACGCACACCCACTCGGCCAGAACGCTCACACTCATCGGTTTGTTTTTTGTTGTTTTTGTCGTCGCGTATCACGGGATCTATCTCCTGTTAAGGGATTGGATCAAAGACAAGAGTCCGTGGATCACGACTGTCATTTTCGTCGTGCCCGCAATGTACTTCTCGACCATCAACGCATTCATGGTGCCCGCCGAGTGGAGCTTCGGCTACTTGATTGGAATGCCGTTCGTCAACCACCCCATCACGATCGCTATGGTGTTGTACATCGGCATTTCGCTCCCGATCCAGTTTTTTACCAGGTACGGCGGTTGTGAGGTCATTGCAATCCAGAATCTGATCTTGGCGTCCGGACCCACATCGATTCCCAATGCCGTGTTCGATTCACTCAGAGCACGGGTCGTCGATTTCATGTCAGAGGAGGCGGAAAGGACTCACATCCCGGGGCTGGTCTTCGTGGTGGCCACGCAGCGAGGGGTCGTGTTCGCCGAAGGGTACGGGTTTGCTGATATCGAACGGCGCGTCCCGATGACGACACGCACCGGGTTGCGCCTTGGCTCGGTATCGAAACCAGTCACTGCGACTGCCGTCATGCAGTTAGTAGAACGTGGGGAGATACGCCTTGGCGCTCCGTTGAGTGAGTACGTCTCTAACCTGGAATTGGAGGATCGCTACGGGCGGGCAAGCACTGTCATGGAGTTGCTGACGCACCGCGGTGGGTACGACGATACCGTCGTCCAGTCGCACGCTCCGACACTCTCCCAGTGGCAGCCGCTCGTCAGTTACATGCGGGGGACCCTGCCGCCGCGGGCGATGCCTCCCGGCAAAGTCATGAGTTATAGCAGCTGGGGCCACGCCTTGCTCGGCTACGCGATGGAAGAAGTGACGGGCTCTCCTTACGAGCGTGTCATCGCCCAAAACTTATTGGTGCCTCTGGGCATGGCAGGAAGTACGTTCGAACAACCACTGCCGGCCGTCATCGAAGAAAACCTCGCGACGGGTTATGGCTACGTCGGCGGCGCATACCAAGTTGTGCCACACGATTTCGTGCGTTTATCCCCAGGCGTCGCTCTGGTATCGAACGGAGCGGACATGGGTCGTTTCATGCAGACCATGCTGGCAGGCGGGCAACTGGGTGACGTGCGGGTGCTAGCGCCCGAAACGGTGGATCTGCTTCTGCGCCGCCAAGTGGGTGATCACCCACTCCTGCGCGGTCGTTCATTGGGTTTTAGCGAACTCACCTTGAGCGGTCGTCGCGTGGTCTATCACGATGGCAACGGAATCGGCTTCTCCAACCGGATGGTGCTGGTTCCAAGTCGGGGCATCGGCCTTTTCATCAGCATCAACCATCGATCTTTGGCCCGCAATGCGACGTCCACTGCGGCAAGCAACGCAATGAAACAATTCGCGACGCATGCGCTCGAATTGCTCGTCCCAAAAGACCCTCCCGCGATGACACGACGCGAGGTTGTGACCACCGCCGCCGGGAACGCGGCGCGACTTGTTGGACAGTATCGCTTGGCGAGTACTGCACGGAGGGACTTTTTTCGGATCGCGGGCCTGACCGACTATGTCAATGTGGTGGATAACGGCGATGGGACCGCGCAGATCGGATCGAGCACGTGGGTCGGGGTCGAACCGCTGGTCTATCAACATCGAGACGTCCCCAGCGCGCACGTGGTGTTCCTGGAAAACGATAGGGGAGACGTCACGTTTTTGACGTACGGTGGTACCGGTAGTTACCGCCGCATCGGTTGGTTCGAAACTGCGAGTATCCAAATGGGGCTGACTGTGGTGATGCTGCTCCTTTTCTTCTCCATGGCCGTAATCTGGCCTCGCGTTCGCCACGGCCATTGGACGATTTGGGCGGTGTGTCTTCTCAACCTGACGTTCTTCGTCGCTTTCAGCATAACGATGCTGCGGGCAGACTTTCTAACTTTCTTTAAAACCGTACCGACCACGCTCAACTTGGTCATGAGGTTGCCTTGGTTGAGCGCGGTGTTGACTCTGGTCTTGCCCATCATCGGTTGGCGAACGTTGCAGGGAACCTACGTGCGGTGGTGGTGGCGGGCGCACTATACGGCGGTGACGTTTGCGGCGTTCGCCTTCCTCTGGTACGCGAACTATTGGAACATCATGACTGGCCTCTGACATGTCGGGGTGGACTGTGGCCGGTTTCGTAGCCACGATGCAGTTCGCTAAGGAACGGCGCGCCGCGAACATTCGATGTCTCGATGCTCGATCAGGTGCAGCGGAGTCCGCAGGTCTTGGCATTCCAAAAGGAGGTCCAACGCCTGCAACGTGCCGTCCTTGGCGCAAACGCCGCGGCTGGCGAAGCGCAGACACGTGTAAACGATCTCGAGACGGCATTCGAGCGTGTACCACTGGACAACAGCGACGAAATTCAGCACACCGTTGAATCGCTACGCGAAGAACTGCGTAACGTGCAGTGGGACTTAAATGGTGATCCCACGGTGCGGCGTCGCGCCGAGGCATCGCCAATATCGCTTTCGCAACGACTCGGCCGCATCCTGTGTGCAACAGGGATATAATCCCGTGCTTACGCTATAGTCAAACAACGAGTGGGTAGCGCGGAATAGTACCTCACCAATCGGCCGTACCAGTTTGGCTATCGCGTAACGCGCCAACAGGAAGCCACAAGAATTTGACGTGGCTCCACAGAGGATGCTTCATCATCGACGAATCCGCAGTCGGGCCCCCAGCGGAATCAATACCAGGACTGCCCCGACGACGGAGAGTGCCATGAAACCTCGGGCGTCGAGCAGCAGTCCTGACGACACACCGGCGACGGCGCCGGAGATCCATGTCACCGAGTCTGCGAAGCCTTGCAGCCGCAGTCGGGCCGACCCCTCGGTCACCTCGTTGATCAGCGCACTGCCCCCGACGAACCCGAAGTTCCATCCCAGGCCGAGCAAGAACAGCCCGGGCATGAGCAGACGCAACTCATCGCCGGAGGCCGGGGCGGTCAACAGCGCCGAGAAAACCAGGATCGCCTGTCCGGCGAGGATAACATGAAGCGCCCCGAATCGGTCGACCAACCAACCGGTAACCGGTGAGAGAAAAAACATCCCGAACGTGTGGGCGGCCATCACCAGACCGATCAACCGCAACGCATCGTCGGTCGCCGCCCGGATGTGGACGGGGGTCATCGCCATGATGAGCACCATCACGGATTGACTGATTGCAAGGCTGACGAGGCCATAAACCACGATTGGGCGCTCAAGCAACGACAGGATCGAGACGGCCCGGTCCGCCCGTTCAACATGGCGATCGGTGAAGGTGAGTGGATCGGGGCGAAGCATGATGGCGACGAGAGGGATGGCGAAACTCGACGCCGCGAGCGCGATGAGAAACCCACCGCTTAATCCGTTCAATCCGATGGACTCCGCAACGTGCTTAGCCGGACTGAGCAGGAGAGGCGCGAGCACCGCGCCGATGGTCCCGGCGAAGACGAATGACGAAATGGCTGAGGCGTGCCGATTGCGTGGGGCGACGTCAGCCGCAGCATAGCGCCCGAGCCGGTCGCCGCTGGCTCCCGCTCCGAACACGAACATTGCAGCCAGGAACAACGCCAAGCTCCCGATCTCGATGGCTATTATGGCGACGAGTGCGCCGCCGAACGCGACGCCGTACGAGGCCACCATGCCGATCCGCCGACCGGTCCGATTCATCAGTGCCGATACCGGATTGGTGCCGGCTGCGATACCAAGTGTCGTGAATGCCGCCGCCAACCCGCTCCAGCGTGGCGAACCGAGCATGTCCTCTGCAACGAGGGCGGCGACGGTGAAGGCCGCGATGTAACCGGTGCGGCTTATGCCGGCCGAGGCGAACAGGACACCGAGTAACCGCAGGCGCGTACGTGTGTCGTCGACGATCTTTGAAGACATCAAAGAAAAATGTACGTGAATGGGTGCAAGAAGAGGGTCAGCGCGTCCTAGATGGCGGAAGTCTGTCGCTTTTGTGGTGCGGGCACCCATGATCAGCGGCAACGCCAGACCCTCCGGCGTCAAGCCGGCGATGTTCGAAAATCGCACATTCTTGACAAATGACGTCCTCAGTGTTTGATATAAAGACTCACTGGAGGACTGCCATGGGCAGAAATTTACCGGAGATCGGGACCACGCTGCGCCGGGCCCGTCTTGAGCGCGGGTTGACGCAGGCGCAGGTGGCGCCCTCAATGGGTGTCTCGCGAACTGCGGTCGTTCAGATGGAGAACGGCAAGCGGAGCGTGAAAGCGGCCGAGCTGACTCGGCTCGCCGAATATTACGGGTGCGGTACACAAGAATTGCTAGGACCGCAGCGACCGGATGAGGCAGAAGGGGACCAAGAGGTTTCTGACTTGCTCGGCCTGCTTTCCGAGCTGTCCGACAATGAGGCCGAGCGGTCTTTTCGAGATGTGCTGGAGGTCGCCCGGGGATTGCACTGGCTGGAGCGGCTCCTCGGATATCGCGTCATACAAAACATCCCCGTCACCTACTCGCCGGAGCAACCAACCACGACGTGGCAGGCGGTCCGGCAGGGACATCACGTCGCCCAGGACGAACGGCGCCGGCAGGCGTTGGGCGAAGGTCCCATCCGTTTCGTCGACGAACTGCTGGCAACACTCGGCATCCGTGGGGCACGGGCGCCGCTGCCCGCCGGTATCACATCGATTTCCATGAACCAACCCAGCCTCGGCACGTTGGTCGTGGTCGCCGATCAGGCAAGTTTGGGTAGCAGGCGCTTGAGTTACGCTCACGGTCTGGCGCACGCTCTGTTTGATCGGGATTCGCCCTGGCGTGTTTGCCGCGCTGGTTCCGAGGAAGACGTGCGCGAGGTGCGCGCCACCGCCTTCGCAACAGACCTCCTGCTCCCCGAGCATGGAGTGCGCCGCTACGTCGAGAGCATGGGTCGAGAGACACTTGGTCGATCAGGTCCTACGGTATTGTCCGTGTTTTCGGAGCCACCGGGCGGTGATGTCGGCGGGAAGACACTCCGCGTCGATGGGCGGGCGCGCGAAGGGCGCGGGGCACTCACGCTCGCCGGACTCACTCGCGTGGCGCACTACTTCGGCGTCGGCCGCCGGGTCACCGCGCATCGCCTTAGAAACCTGCGTTTGGTGACGCAAGAGCACCTTCACGTCTTGGAAACATTGCTGCGCGGCGACGCCGAACGAAACGCTGCGCAGACTCTCTCGCTTCCTACACCCGGGGTTGAGACCGACTCACTTCCGTCTCGGCTGGCGGCGGCGGCGGCAGAGGCCCAGTGCCAGGATCTCATAAGCCGGGCGGAATTCGACCGTTTTGCGGCAATAGCGGGTGTGAAGGAAGCCGATCGAGAGGCCTTGTTGGCCATGAGCAGAAAGTAGCCCCGGCGGGACGGCCCTTTGCGCAGTCCGCCGCCACTGCTACCCCCCTCAACCGGGTGTCGGTAACGCCACCACCGCAACACGAACGAAAGGACCATCAATGGTCGGTGAAAAGGTATGACAACAACAACTATGCGCGCCCCTGAACAGGTTCAGGCCCCGGTCCTCGGACTACTACGGGACCTCAATCGAGAGCTGCGAATATTCCTTCGGCAGAATCGGCACGCAGACAAGTCGGTCGGCGTGAACGCCAAGGGCCATCGCCAAAGGGCTTTCGACGTCGAGACGGACCACTGGATTCGCGACTGGATAGCCGCCCATTTTCCCGGCGGCGTGATCGAATCGGAGGAACACGCCGCCCCGATTGCCTTTGGGGACATGGATAAAGGGTTTCGATTCGTCGTTGACCCAATTGACGGCTCAGACAACTTAGCCCGGCGGCTTCCTTTGTCGGCGGTGACAATAGCGCTTCTTCCCGTCTCGGACGGCATTGATGCGCACAGCGTCACCCATGCGCTCATCGGCGATCCGGTGGACGATCAATGTTACGTTGCCGGCCGCCACGACGGTGCTTTTTGGGGCGGCCAGTCACTGACCACATCAGGCTGCACCGGAATCGCGGAAGCCATGATCTCGTTCGAACTCAATCACTGGGCAGGGAACTCTGGCGTCACCGGCCTCATGAAAGCGAGCCGCGGCGTCCGCTGCTACGGATGCGCGTCGCGCGCCCTGTCGCTGGTGGCCTCAGGAGCGCTCGACGCGTACGTGGACACTCGAAACAGATTGACGGCCGAAAGTTTTCTGGCCGGCCTCCTGTTGGTGACCGAGGCCGGTGGGTATGTCTGCGCCGCCGACGGACGCCCCCTCGCCACGTTCGAGTCGCTCACGCAAACGACCACTCTGGTGGCGGCGGCGACTCGGGATTTGGGGGAACGCATCGTCACCAAGATTGGATGGGTAGGGGGAGAAACGAAATGCGTTTGAGTGATACGAAAGCCGTCATTCTCGCGGCCGGCAGTGGGACCCGGCTGCGGTCTGCGCGCGTGACGTCGCCGAAACCTCTAATCAACCTGTACGGACTGTCTCTGGCCGAGCGATGCGTCGTCAACCTGCAGAACACAGGCATAAACCGGTTTGTCGTGGTGCTTGGAAACGAGGCCGAGCAGGTGCGGGGACATTTTGAAGAGGTGGCTCGCCGCCGCGGATGCGTCATTGATTTTGCCATGGCAGAAAACTGGGAGCTGGGGAACGGCTGCTCGGCGGCCGCGGCCGCGGCACTCGTCGGGAACGAACCGTTTCTACTGACGATGGTGGATCACCTGTTTTCGGAGGAATTGATCCGTAAGGTACTGGCCCAACCACCGCGAGACCTCGAGATCGTGTTGGCCGTGGACTACGAGACCAACGCTGTGTCGGACCTTCCTGACCTCACTAAGGTGCTGATTGACGGCGGCGAGGTGCGGTCCATCGGGAAGAACCTGGCGCATTGGAACGCAGGGGACACAGGCATGTTCTACTGCTCGCCGCTCCTTTTTGAAGGACTCCGTGAGGCACAGGCAAGCGGACGGTATTCCCTCAGCGACGGGGTGGCAGCGTGCATGCGGCTGGGGACGGTTGTGGCGCTCGACGTTACGGGAGAGGGGTGGATTGATGTTGATACACCCGCCAGCCGCAAGGAAGCACAGACATTTTTGGTGGCCAACCTCTCCAAGGGCGGCGAAGACGGTTACGTGTCGCAGTACCTAAACCGCCCTCTGTCCCGCAGGCTTTCACAGTTGCTGGCTCGGACCGCGGTCACACCGAATCAGCTCAGTGTGCTCAGCTTCCTGGTGGCGCTCGTAGGTGCTGCATTTTTGGCGATGAGCCAGGGAACCCCATGGATCATCGGCGGGCTTTTGATCCAATTCGGCTCCGTGCTTGACGGCTGTGACGGTGAGATCGCCCGGCTGAAACACATGCAGAGCGCACGGGGGGCGTGGTTGGACACCATTCTGGATCGTTACGCGGATATCGCGGTCGGAACCGCCATCGTCTTCGCCGCGGCTAGATATTCGCCGCAGTCGGTAACGTGGATTGTCGGCTGGGTGGCCGTGAGCAGTTTCGTTTTGGCCAGTTACGTCACCAAAGAGTATCAACTCCGGTTCGGACATCCGTATCCGGACAACGCGCTGAATAGGATCAAACGGCGGGACCTGCGGGTGCTCTGTCTTGCGCTCGGGGCAATCCTGGGAGCCCCGTACGTAGCCCTGCTGGCGGTGGGTGGCCTGACACATGTGATCGTCCTGGCGATCGTGGTGCAGGGATCACGTTTTGGGCAGATTGCGAGCGACGGGATTGTTGTCTCACCGCCCATGCACAGAAACGCGGCCCGGTCGTCACCGGACATGCCAGTGGTGCTCGACTACCCGGCAACTTCCGCCTCTGTGGCCGCACTGGAGGTGGTTTCCCTTGTGGCTAATCAAGGAATAGCCAATGACAAGTAGGCGGACCAGCCTCGTCTCATTTCTTTACGATATCGCAAGACCGCGCGGCATACGACGCGCGCCGATTTGACGTGGATCCACAGGGGACCATTCATCTTCGACGTGATCCCGCGCGGGTCGGCTACACCTTGAGCTGGTCTCCGACCGGCAGCCGGCGAATCCGCTTACCCACGGCGGCGAAAATGCCATTGCTGAGCGCGGGCGCGACCGGAGGCACGCCGGGTTCTCCGGCTCCTCCAAGAGCATGGTCATTCTCGAAGATGGCGACTTCGACCTCGGGCGCGTCTGCCATACGGCAAACCTGATAACCGTCGAAGTTGCTCTCCACCACGGCGCCGTTCCTCACCGTGATGCCACCATAGAGCGCAATTGTGAGTCCGAAGATTACCGCACCCTCCATCTGCGCTGTCACGCGGTCCGGGTTGACCGCCAGCCCGCAGTCGATAGCCATCCATGCGCGGGGAACGTGCACCTCACCGTCCTCCGACACCGTGACTTCGAGGGCGGCGGCGTTAAAGCTGCCGAAACTCGTGAAGGCGGCAACGCCGATACCCGTCCGGGGTGGTAACTCCCGGCCGTAACCTGACATGTCGGTAACCCGGCGAAGGACCGCACCCAATCGCTCCGCCACAACGGGCCGGGGCTCCGGCCGATTCTGATCATCAATCTCTGCACCGGACAGTACGGATCCAAACAGGTCGTACCACACCTGATCGGAACGCCGCCCGGTCACTTCGGCGATCTCGTCCACCATGGATCCCACCGCGAACCCGTGCTGAATGCTCGTGACCGAACGCAACCAGCCGACACGAATGTGTGCCTGCGCCTCACCGGAGCGGACACGCATGTTTGGTACGGCTAGGGGCTGCTGCATAATCAGTCCGACCTCAAACGATGTCGCCGCGTCGAGTCGCTGTGAGGCGGCCGCCTCCATCAGTGACGGGTAGGCCGCCCGATGGTCCCAGGCCACCACACGTCCCGAAGCGTCGAGACCGACGTCAATCCGTTGTGCGGAGATGGCATGATAGAAGCCGTGCCGCACATCGTCTTCACGCGTCCAGATCATCTTCACGGGTTTGCCAACGTGTTTTGACAACACCGCGGCCTCGACCGCAAAGTCCGGTTTGGACTTGCGACCGAACGCGCCGCCGAGCAATGTCGCCTCGACGTAAATGTCTTCGGGGTTCTTATCGACATAGGGCGCCACCGTGTTCTGTACGGCCTGGGGGTCCTGGCAGGACGTCCAGATCTTCAGATCGCCGCCGTTCCAGTCGGCCGTGGCCGCCGGTGGCTCCATCGGTGCATGGTGTTGGTGCGGCACGAAATAGTCAGCGGTGATGCGCTGTGCCGAGGTGGCAAGCGCGGCATCCACGTCGCCGCGTCCGTAGGTTTCGGCTCCGCCGTCTTCGATCGATCGCCATAGCGATGCCTCGTACTCGTCCGTGTCGTAGGAGGCGTTAGGTCCCCCGTCGAAGCGGGCGTCGAGTGCCTCACGCCCGCGGATCGCTGCCCACGTATTACTGGCGATGACAGCGACGCCGCCCAGAGGCCGGAAGCCCCACGGACCCTCGAGTGGTGGAAGGTCCACCACGTCGAGCACGCCGGTGACAGCCATTGCCGCATCCCGATCGTAGCCGACCACTCGTCCGCCCACGACGGGTGGCCGCGCCGCCACCGCGTAGACCATACCGTCGCGTCGCACGTCTTGTCCGAAGATGGCGCGTCCGGTCGCGAAATCCTCCCCATAGACGTTCGGGACGGGCTTGCCGATAAAACGATGTTCAGCGCGTGTCTTCAGCGACACGGACGATGGATCCGGTACGTCGAGGAGCGCAGCCGCCGCTACGAAGGCCGCGTAATCCAGCGACTCACCGGTCGCCGTGTTGCGAATTTGGTGGTTGCGCGCTTCCACCTGCCCCCGCTCCACACCCCAGTGGGCGGCGGC
>JAZDDC010000010.1:0-3854 GCA_036679565.1 Gemmatimonadota bacterium | reverse complement strand
CGTTCTTCGACGGCGAGCGGGTCTTCATATTCAACGGTGAGCTGAACGGGGTCCGGATCAAGGCCGAGGGGCGGATCGGAGCGGAGAAGATATTCAATTACCTGAAGCGCTTCGACCCCGTTGTGGTCGTCGTTGTTGTCATGTTCTTTTTAGTCGGGAAGAAGCGGACAATCGCGAGTGAGTCGGCAAAAGAGCTGTTGCGTCGTCGTTACGCTGACGGGGAAATTGATGACGAAGAGTTCGAACAGCGGCTGTGGTTGTTGGAGAATCATAGGCTTGGTACATGAATACCAGATCGTGGAGGCGTGTCGGCTCGTGGAAGAGGCGAATGCGGGTGATGTGCGCAAGAATGGATGTTCATGTCGGCTGATGCGTGAGTCATTTCCCCCAAGGTGTATGTCATTAAACCCATCGTGCATTGGTCAGGATCTCGGCACGAAATGACAATCCCTTGAGTGTTTGAGACTTAGACGAATCCTACGGTGAGGTTTGGTAGTTGCAATAGAAGGAGATACATTTTCGGCGCAAGGCGTGAGCAACTCACGGTAACACCACGCTGCATGGGTGACACCAACTACCTTTGCATGTCCCGTCCACCGTGTCGGTTCCAGGGAAAGGATGACCAGTGAGATCAACGGCCAACAACGAGCACTCGCCTAAGGTGTCAGCACCAACCCAGCAACCAACGGTTCTGGATCCGGTCTGCGGGATGCAGGTATCCGCGGGCGGCGAATTGCGCGAACAATATCAGGGTACCGACTACTTTTTCTGTAGTACCGCGTGCCAAGAAAAATTCCAGGTGGCGCCGGAGAATTACGCCGCCGGGGTGTCCCCTCCTACCGTGACCCCGCCGGCCAAACCGGGTGCGTCCTACACCTGTCCGATGGACCCGGAGGTCCGCAAGGATGCTCCCGGGCCGTGTCCTAAATGCGGCATGGCGCTCGAACCGGATATCCTCGCATCCACGGCCTCTCGCACAGAATACGTTTGCCCAATGCATCCGGAAATCGTGCGCGACGAACCAGGGTCATGTCCCATATGCGGTATGGCGCTGGAGTTGAGAACGGTGACGGCCGAAGACGAGCAAAACCCGGAATTGGTGGACATGACCAGGCGGTTTTGGGTAAGCGCCATTTTATCAGTGCCCGTTCTCCTGATTGCCATGGCGGTCTATCTGCCCGGTGGCAATCCCCTTCTTCGACTCATATCTCCTGCGGTCCTTACATGGCTCGAGTTGCTCCTCGCAACGCCTGTCGTGTTGTGGGGTGGGTGGCCGTTCTTTGAACGGGGCTGGCGATCAGTGGTCACGCGCAACCTCAACATGTTTACGCTCATCGGTCTTGGTGTGGGGGTAGCCTATGTGTACAGCGTCATCGGTGCGCTCTTGCCCGACATTTTCCCGGCTTCCTTCCGTGACGAGTCGGGAAAGGTTGGCGTGTATTTCGAAGCCGCTGCGGTCATTGTGACACTTGTTCTTTTGGGACAAGTCCTGGAACTCAAGGCGCGCAGCCAGACCAGCGCAGCCATCAAAGCACTTTTGGGTCTGGCGCCAAAAACTGCTAGACGCATCCAAGTCGATGGCAGCGAAGCAGATGTACCGTTGGACGAAGTCCAGCCAGGTGATCGGCTCCGAATCCGTCCAGGAGAAAAAGTCCCGGTTGATGGCGTCGTAGTCGATGGTACGAGTTCGGTCGATGAGGCCATGATCACGGGTGAGCCGATCCCAGTTGAGAAAGCGGCGGGGGATCGGCTTATCGGTGCGACAATCAACGGGACCGGCGGTCTCATCATGCGGGCGGAACGCGTCGGTGCAGAGACGCTCCTCTCGCAAATTGTCCGGATGGTGGCCGATGCACAGCGCAGCCGTGCACCGATCCAGAAGCTGGCTGACGTGGTGGCCGGGTATTTCGTGCCGGTGGTTGTTCTCATCGCGATAATGACATCCGTTGTGTGGGGCCTCTTTGGCCCGGAGCCGCGCATGGCACTCGCGCTTATCAACGCGGTGGCGGTACTAATTATCGCTTGCCCTTGTGCCCTCGGACTTGCGACGCCGATGTCGATCATGGTGGCGACCGGAAAGGGCGCCACCGTCGGTGTGCTTTTCAAGAATGCCGAGGCTGTTGAAATCCTGCGCAAGGTGGATAGTCTGGTTGTGGACAAGACGGGTACGCTTACCGTGGGCAAGCCAAAACTCACCGCCATTGTCCCATTTGAGGGGCAAGAAGAGAATGAACTGTTGCGACTAGCGGCCAGTCTCGAACGAGGCAGCGAACACCCTCTCGCAGAAGCCATTGTGGCTGGAGCGAAGGACCGCGGGATCTCGCTCGTAGAGGCGCAGTCGTTCGAGTCAATCACGGGCAAGGGAGTGACCGGCGCCATTGGGGATCGTGCTGTGGCCTTGGGTAACAGACGTTTGATGGAAGACCTCGGAGCTGAACCGAGCGCGGCTGTTAGTCGGTCGGAAACGATGCGGGCTGAGGGACAGACCGTAATGTTTGTGGCGGTCGATGGACGACTTGCGGGGCTCGTGGGCGTTGCAGATCCCATCAAAGATACAACGCAACAGGCCATCGATCAGTTGCATCGTGAGGGTGTTCGCGTCACGATGTTGACTGGCGACAGCAAGACGACTGCCGAAGCAGTCGCGAAAAAGTTGGGAATCGACGAAGTCGTGGCAGAAGTGCTACCCGATCAAAAGGCGGAAGTTGTAAAACGGCTCCAGGCCGAGGGCCGCATCGTTGCAATGGCGGGTGACGGTATCAACGATGCACCCGCTCTTGCACAGGCGCATGTCGGCATCGCCATGGGTACGGGGACGGACGTTGCCATGGAGAGCGCAGGCGTCACCCTCGTGAAGGGAGACCTCCGCGGCATCGTCCGGGCTCGACACCTCAGTCGGGCCACGATGCGAAACATCCGGCAAAACCTGTTTTTCGCATTCCTTTATAATAGTCTCGGTGTTCCGGTTGCTGCCGGGGTTCTGTATCCGCTTTTCGGCATACTGCTGAGTCCGATTATCGCCGCCGCAGCAATGAGCTTCAGTTCAGTTTCGGTGATTGGCAATGCGCTCAGGCTTCGGCGGGTAAAGATTTAAACGAACGAGTTCACATCGTTAGCTCGGGTAAATCCCACCCGCGCCATATCAAAAAGGCAAAGGAGGCACAGAATGAAAGTCCTCGACCCTGTTTGCGAAATGAAGTTTGTGAGAGACAAAGCGGCAGCCAAACTGGAGTACCAAGGCAAGACATACTATTTTTGCTCTGTCGGGTGCCGCAAACAATTTGAGGAAAACCCCGACAACTACAAGCGGAAGTAAACCAACCGCAACCGTACAGTGCCTGCGCTGCCTCAGCGTGCTCGTTTTGTCGGCATCAGTGGATGTCGCTGAGTTCAACTTCGACGGTTCGTTGGCGTCCGTCTCTCCGCAATGTCACGGATACCACATCTCCGATGGCTCGCTGTTCTAGCAGCAGTAAAAGATCCCCCAACGATCGGACGGGTTCGTCGTCGATCGCGACGATGACATCGCCAAGCGTAATCCGGCCACGTTCATCGCGTTGTGTGCCGCGGATGCCAGACCGATCGGCGCCGCCGCCGGGGGTTACGTCAAGTACCAATGCGCCATCGACACCGATTCGGCGCGCGAGTGCCGCGCCACCCATGGTGACACCCAGAGACGGCCGCCGTATCCGCCCATGAGTGATGAGGTCGGGAATGACCCATCGCACGACGTCTACCGGAATCGAAAACCCCACACCAACGCTGGTACCGGAAGGACTGTAGATCGCCGTATTCACGCCGACTAATCTGCCCCGTGAGTCGATCAGCGGACCACCCGAGTTACCCGGGTTAAT
>JAZDDC010000001.1:0-2007 GCA_036679565.1 Gemmatimonadota bacterium | reverse complement strand
ACAAATGTGTTTGCATCATGAATACAGATCCGGAGCAGGAATTGGAAACGGGGTTGGCGGACGCCGGCGTCCTAACAGATAAAGTCAAGGCATCAGGGCAACTCGTCGTATCCCCGGGTGAAGATGACCCCGAAAAAATGAAAGCGCTCCTTGCCAGTACGTTGAGCGAGATTCCGGGGCGGTTCCCGTTCCTCAGATGGGTCGGCGAAATGACTTGGTCGCTCGGTAAGATGCCCACGACTGAGAAACTCATGGAGTGGGAATCACATTGCAACACGGTCGAGGACGCACCGGCCATCTTCCTGTGCCAATATGATCTTACCGCGTTTCACGGTACCGTCGTGATGGATGCCATGAAGACCCACCCCACTTGCATTGTGGGCAACACCATCCATCAAAATCCGTTCTATCAAGATGCAGAGGAGTTCCTGCAGGAACTACGTGAAAAACCCTCTACGACGCTTGCTTGACATGGGTGAACGGCGAGCGACCCCTTGCAACCTAACTGAACCTGGTCGCGACCGTTTCGATAAGGAGCTGGGCCGCCATGTGCTGAGTGAGTTCAGCATGGTCTAGGTAAGGATTTACTTCCACGAGATCCAAGCCAACCATATTGCCCTTCGTTGCGATTCGTTGGAGGAATTGTTTCACCTGAGTAAAGGTTAACCCCTCCGCCTCGGGACTCTCAGTTCCCGGCGCAATGGATGGATCGAGCCCGTCGATATCAATGCTTACGTAATACGAGCCCAAGTTGGGCAACTCATTTACGATTTCTTCAACCCCCCGCTCGAACACGGCGTAATTCGAATACACGAGGTGTCCCGCGGCAATTGCCTCTCGATACTCCAGATCGGTTGACTTGATGCCACGTACACCAACCGTGATAATCCGCTCGACGAAGTCCAATTCGCTAATTCTGCGAAAAGGACTGTTGTTGGTGTATCTCAGTCCAAGAGACAGGTCCCGATAGTCCAGGTGCGCATCGATGAGCACAATGGTGAGGGGAGCGAAGGCACCAAAGGCGCTCACGACTGGGTATGAAACGGAGTGATCTCCCCCCAAAGCGACGGGCAGCGCACCCTTTTCTAGGATGGCTGAAGTCAACTGACGGACCTGTGCAAACGTGCGCTCTTGGTCGAAATAGATCACATCCGCATCGCCGCAGTCGGCAAACCGCACGCCCGGCAATCGCCGCGCAGAAGAATTGATATCAAAAAACCCTCCAGTCCCCGTTGGACGGCCGAGGAATCCGAACCGCGTTGATGCATCCCGGATTGCCCGCGGTCCCTGCCGGCACCCCGGCCTCATGCCCACAGCCGCATCAAGTGGGATGCCGAAAATTGCAACATCGGCATCCAGTCACGTTCAGCTGCGATCCTGGGAAGGTTCTGTGTCAATCGCATTGGCAGCTCCTCGAGGATCTCAGTGACTGCTTCGCTGACGTACTTCCGTACGTCCTCCGAACTCGGGTTGCGATTCAGTGCCTTCCTGGCCCAGCCCCGCCAGATCGTTTCATCCGTGCGAGCGTCGACGATATCGATAACGAGTGTGGTTTCCAGATACTCGTACGAACGACCTCTGCCGTACACCGGAGCGACACCGTAATACCCATACCGGAAACGACGATGTCCGAACCTCCAGCCGAAGTAGTCGAATCTCGAATAGCCGTAAGACGGGTCAAACCTTGCACGGTTTTCAGTGAAGATATTGTAAGCAATACGGAAGTCCGGATTGTCATGCGTTGTTTTCTCAAACCCCGTACTCTCTAAGGTACTGTCTACGGCATGTCGGATACGCGACGCAACCAAAGGGCTGTTTACGGCTGGTTCCCGTGTATCGTCACCGGCATGAGTGAGCCATGCGTAAGTCATCAATGGCGAGAACGATGCCTGCGGATTGAAGTCGGTCTGGACATTTAGGGAAGCGCAACCCGCGACTATGAGTGCGGAAAGCGGCACAAGTATCCCTTTAATACTGCTTTTATGTTTAAACACGTTCCACGTCCTT